>CAUWNO010000058.1:0-12635 GCA_963559965.1 uncultured Lachnospiraceae bacterium
TGTATTATAATGAATACAGAGAAATTAACGGGAAAAACGATAGTAATTACCGGCGGCGGAAGCGGAATGGGCGCAGCGATGGCAAAAGAATTTGCTTCCAGAGAGGCAAATATCGCTATCTTTGATTTGGATGAAATGAAAGGCGTTAAGGTTGCAGAGGAGATTCGTGCGGCAGGCGGAAACTGTATGTACTTAAAAGTCGACGTAACAAAGAAGATGGAGATTGAAGACGCGGTAGAAGAAGTGGAAGAAAAGCTTGGAAAGCTGACTACCTGGATAAACTCCGCAGGAGTATCCAGAATGGTTCCTTTTCTGGACTGCGATGAGGATCTGTGGGATCTGACGCTCAACGTGAACCTGAAAGCGATCTTCCTGTGCTGTCAGGTTGCAGTGAAGAAAATGCTTGCAAACGGCGGCGGAGAGATTGTCAATATGTCCTCTTTGTCCGGAAAAAAAGCAAGTGCATGGCAGACTATCTACTGTGCCAGCAAGTTTGGCGTGCAGGGTCTGACGCAGTCTATTGCAAAAGAATTTGCAGATAAGAATATTCGGGTGAATTCCATCTGTCCGGGAATCGTACATACTGAAATGTGGGACAGACTGAAATATGAATATGCGAAGAAACGTAATATCGATCCGGAAGAGGTATTGCCTTATTTTGAGAAAAATATTCCGATGCATAAACTGGTCGATCTGAAAGATGTGACGAATGCCGCATTGTTTTTGATTACAGATTCTTCTGCTTACTTAACCGGACAGTCTATTAATCTGGTTGGCGGAGAATGGATGGATTAAAACGGATTTGATGATTTTCAGGAAAAGAATACCCCTGAATACCCCAGAAGAACCCTGAAAATAATTTAATTGTTATCACGAAGAAGCACGAAGCGATTGGCTGCGTGCTTCTTTGCGTTTGAAGAAGCCTTACGGGAGACGGAGAGTATGAATTAACAGGAAACTAATTGAAAAAAAATGGTGCGTATGATAATATGAAGAAGATATTGGATGCTTCCTTTCACATAAAGATGTACAGAAGGGAGGCGTAAAGTGAAATACAGGAGGTTTATTTAAAATGGAAGCATATAAGCAGGAATTTATTGAGTTTATGATAGATTGTCAGGTACTGAAATTCGGTGATTTCGTGACAAAGAGCGGAAGAAAGACGCCGTTTTTCGTTAACACAGGTTTTTACAGAACGGGAGCGCAGCTGCGCCGTCTGGGACAGTATTATGCAAGAGCGATTGAGCAGAAGTTTGGTCACGATTTCGATGTTCTCTTCGGACCGGCATACAAGGGAATTCCTCTTACGGTAACAGCGTCCATGGCGCTTGACGAGCTTTACGGAGCAGATATCCGCTACTGCTCAAACCGCAAAGAGGTGAAGGATCATGGCGATAAGGGAATCCTTCTGGGAAGCCCTCTGGCAGACGGCGACAGAGTTGTTATTATTGAGGATGTGACGACGGCAGGAACTTCCATTCAGGAGACGATGCCGATTCTGAAGGCGCAGGCAGATGTGAAGCCGCTGGGTCTTGTCGTATCGGTAGATCGTATGGAGCGCGGTCAGGGAGACAAGAGTGCCCTGCAGGAGATTGAGGAAAACTTCGGTCTTGCGACAACGGCGATTGTTACGATGGCTGATGTGGTAGAACACCTCTATAACAGACCGTACAAGGGAAAGGTGATTATCGACGACGCATTAAAGGCGGCGATTGACGCATACTATGAGCAGTACGGAGTGAAGCAGGAGGCGTAAGCATGAGCGAGAAAGCATATAAGACGATGGCGCGTACGGGAGCCGGAAACCTGGCGATTGGGATTATTCTGATTGTCACGGGGCTTACGACAGGAATTCTGGCTATTGTCAGCGGCGCGCGTCTTCTCAAGTCGAAATCCGATTTGATTTTTTAGAACAGGATAGAACAGAATGAGTAAAAACTCCATAAAAAAACTGAGGTGGGGAGGAAGGCTGCTGCTGTTTTTGTATCTGGCATGCCTGATTTACTTTATGTTTTTTTCAGAAAGCTACGGACGGACAGATATCCATGCGGAGTACCGGTATAATCTGGTGTTGTTTCGGGAAATAAGCCGTTTTCTCAGATATCGGGAACGCCTGGGATTTCATGCGGTTCTGATTAACGTCGTGGGAAATGTAGCGGTTTTTATACCCTTTGGTTTTGGACTGCCTCTGCTTTTTGAGCGGATACAGGGATTTTTAAGAATTACGATTCTCTCGTTTTCCACGAGTCTTCTGGCAGAGACGCTGCAGCTCATCCTTCGGGTCGGCTGCTTTGACGTCGACGATCTGCTGCTCAATACGATAGGCGGCTGTATCGGATATCTGGCGTTTCTTCTGTTCCGCAGATTCTGGAGGGAAAGACATGGCTCGAAGAAATTATAAATTTACAGACAAAAAGCATACGAAGCAGGGACTGGCTTCCTCGGCGCTGGGACTGTTGGCGCTGGGGCTGACAGCCGTCTCTCTCCTGATATCTTATCAAAAAGCCGGAGAGGCAGGGAGTGTGACAGGACTTCTTGGTCTTTTATCCATGCTGTCGGCAGCTGTTGGCTTTACGCTGGCTGTGAGAGGCTTCCGGGAGGAGGACGTCTATTACCTGACTGCGCAGACAGGAGTCGTTATCAACGGCGTTCTGCTGATATTATGGGCGCTTGTGTGTGTGATAGGAATGTAAGGAGGCAAAGAGATGGATCAGAGAGAATACTGGAAGGAAGACGAAGAGATCCGGGAAAGATATGAACTTGCGATGGAGCGGATACGGGCGATAAAAGAGGAAGAGACCGTATCGGCTCCTTTTTATGCTTATTTTCAGACTATGGCAGACGGGATTCTTTTTTCAGCAGATTTTGCAGAGGACGTCAGAAGCGGAAGGCTGGAAGAGAAAAGCGCAGAGGAGCTTCACAGACAGAATCACAGGCTTTACAGTCTGACGGAGGATGAGGCGTACAGCACAAGCTACGCCAATCCGTCGTACGCCGTGCAGGTTTTGGGAAAAGGCTATGGGCAGATGCTCAGTTTTCTCTGTGCAGAGCTTTCGGGAATGCCGGCATGGGCAGCCGAGCAGAAATACTTTGATATGACGGTGGCAGCCGAGCTTTTTATAGAGATATACAATGAGTTTGAAGAGGAGATTCCGGAAGAGGAAAGCCTCCGGCAGATTCTTTACTGGTATGTAAGCGATTACTGCGGTGTATTTATGAGCGGCAGAGTGCAGGAGCAGCTTGATCCGCAGCTTTCGTTTGCAAAGGATATTATTTGCGGGGCAGATTTGAGCGATCCCCGTTATCTTTACCGGTTTGGGGAGTATATTACGGAAAATGAACTGGGAATCAGCCGCTTTCTGGCGGAGCTTCCGCAGGAAGAGATTGATGCGATGGCATCGACGTTTACAGAGGGTTATCGGATTGGTTTTGTAAATACAGGGATTGATCTGAGCAGGAAAAAGACAGTAAATATCCGTTATTCCCTCGGCTTTGAGAGAGTTGTGCGTGCTGCGGTAAAGCAGTTTGCGCAGATGGGACTGGAAAGTATTATTTACAGGGAAGCAAAGCACAGCATTAACAGGAAAGCGCAGGGAAATCCGGGCTACACGGGAAGCGCTCCCTCAAAGCAGTACGTCTTTGATCATAAGGAGGATGCGGCGCTTTACCTTGACAGAAAGCTTGTGGAGAGACGTCTTAAAATACTTCACGAGGTGTATGAGGCGCATAAGGAGCTTGCGGCTGTTCACGCAGGACCGGCTGTGATGGAGATTTTCGGCGAGAAGCCCTTCCTTCCGAAGAGTTGTCCTGAGGCTCTGAAGCTTGACAAAAAGCAGCAGGAGCTTAGCGTCTTTTACAACAGCGAAGCGGGACGTCTTGTCAATCAGTACATCCCCGGCGATGAGAGAAGTTTTACAATTATAGCCTGGCCGATTCCGGAGATTGGAGAGAATTTCCGGGAGATCTTCTCTGAGGTGGTAAAGATCAATAATCTGGATTACCACCTATACCAGGAAATACAGCAGAAGCTGATAGACGCCCTTGATGAAGGAGAATATGTTCATATCAAGGGAGCGGGAAAAAACCGGACAGATCTGCGCGTGCAGCTTTGGACGCCGAAGGATCGGGAGCATGAGACGTGCTTTGAGAACTGCGTTGCAGATGTAAATATTCCCGTAGGAGAAGTCTTTACTTCGCCGAAGCTTACGGGGACGCAAGGGACGCTTCATGTCAGCGAGGTATATCTGAATGAGCTGAAATATCTGGATCTGGAGATTGTATTCCAGGATGGAAAGATTGTTTCTTATCATTGTGCAAATTTCCCGGAGGAGGAAGAATGCCGCAGCTATATTAAAAATAACGTCCTGTTCAGCCATGAGACGCTTCCGCTCGGCGAGTTTGCCATCGGAACGAATACGACGGCGTACCGCGTGGCAAAGCAATACGGTATCGGCGCAAAACTGCCGATTCTGATTGCAGAAAAGATGGGACCGCATTTCGCAGTGGGCGATACCTGCTTTTCCTGGTCGGAAGACAGCGAAACCTTCAATCCTGACGGCAAGAGAATGACAGCCAAGGATAATGAATGTTCTCTTTTGCGGAAGGAAGATATCTCAAAGGCATATTTCAACTGTCATACCGACATTACGATTCCCTATGACGAGCTGGACTTTATCCGGGTGGTGCGTCCGGACGGAAGCAGTATCTCGCTTATCGAGGGTGGGCGCTTTGTTCTGCCGGGAACAGAGGAGCTGAATAAGCCGCTGGAAGAAGCGTAAGAAGTTTTTCGTTTGGGTGTTGACAGAATCACAGGCAGACGGTAAACTCAGTTATAAGAGTAGATAAACAGAAGAAAGATAATTATAAGTACTACTAATAAATATTTATAGGGAGGTACAGCTATGGCTAAAGTAGGTATTGTAATGGGCAGCGATTCGGATATGCCCGTTATGAAGAAGGCAGCAGAGGTGCTGGAGCAGCTCGGGGTGGAGTTTGAAATGACGATCATTTCCGCACACAGAGAGCCGGATGTATTCTTTGAGTATGCAAAGAGTGCAGAGAGCAAAGGATTCAAGGTGATTATCGCAGGCGCAGGCATGGCAGCTCATCTTCCCGGTATGTGTGCGGCTATTTTCCCAATGCCCGTTATCGGCATTCCGATGCATACGACGTCTTTGGGCGGAAGAGATTCTCTGTATTCTATCGTACAGATGCCGTCCGGAATACCGGTAGCCACAGTTGCGATTAACGGAGGAGCCAATGCAGGACTTCTGGCTGCAAAGATACTGGCTACGTCAGATCCGGAGCTTCTTGCACGGCTGAAAGCATATGCGGAAGATCTGAAAGAGCAGGTGGAAAAGAAGGCAGAGCGCCTTGCAAAGGTAGGGTACAAGAACTATTAAAATAATTCCGGGCGGAAAAAGGGTCCGCTGACAGGGAACAAGGTCATTACATGGAGGGAAAAGGAATGGATTACAAGAACGCAGGCGTTGATATTGAAGCAGGATATCGTTCAGTAGAGCTGATGAAGGAGCATATCAGACAGACGATGCGCCCGGAGGTGCTGACAGGTATCGGAGGATTTTCAGGAGCATTTTCCATGGAGGCTTTTAAGAGCATGGAGAAGCCGACGCTCGTATCAGGAACAGATGGCGTGGGAACGAAGCTGAAGCTGGCGTTTCTGATGAATAAGCATGATACGGTGGGAATCGACTGTGTGGCGATGTGCGTAAACGATATCGCATGCGCAGGCGGAGAGCCTTTGTTCTTCCTTGACTATATTGCATGCGGAAAGAATGTTCCGGAGAAAATTGCGACAATCGTAAGCGGCGTAGCAGAGGGCTGCCGTCAGTCAGGAGCAGCTCTGATCGGCGGAGAGACGGCGGAGATGCCGGGCTTCTATCCGGTGGATGAGTATGACCTTGCCGGTTTTGCCGTAGGAGTGGTAGATGAGAAGAATCTTATCACAGGAAATACCATCAAGCCGGGCGACGTTCTTGTGGGTATGGCATCCTCAGGCGTTCACAGCAACGGATTTTCTCTTGTCCGCAAGGTATTTCCGATGAAGGAAGAGTATCTTGGTACATATTTTGAGAGCCTTGGAAAAACTCTGGGAGAGGCGCTGATCGAGCCGACAAAGATCTATGTGAAAGCGCTTCGTACCGTGAAAGAGGCAGGAGTAACGATTAAGGGATGCAGCCATATTACAGGCGGCGGCTTCTATGAAAATATTCCGCGTATGCTTCCGGAGGGAGTGCGTGCTGTGGTTAAGAAAGACAGCTATGAGATTCCGATGATCTTCCAGATGCTGAAGGAAGACGGACGCATTGAGGAACAGATGATGTACAATACCTTCAATATGGGTATCGGTATGGTGATGGCAGTAGATCCTTCTGAGGTGGATAAGTGTATG
The DNA here is from genome assembly GCA_963559965.1 of uncultured Lachnospiraceae bacterium. Lineage (GTDB taxonomy): Bacteria > Bacillota > Clostridia > Lachnospirales > Lachnospiraceae > Laedolimicola. The sequence goes on from CAUWNO010000058.1 coordinate 6,413, forward strand.
GAAGCTGTACGCGCGGCAGGCGAGACTCCGTATATCCTCGGAGAGGTTCAGGCAGGAGAAAAGGGAGTGACCTTATGCTGAAGGTAGCAGTTCTTGTGTCCGGAGGCGGCACAAATCTTCAGGCGATTCTGGATGCTGTCGACAGCGGTAAAATACGGAATGCAGAAATTGCGGCAGTTATCAGCAACAATCCGAACGCTTACGCTCTGGAAAGGGCAAGAAAGCACGGAGTTCCGGCAATTTGTGTTTCGCGGAAAGAATGCGGAAGCAAAGAGGCTTTTGATGAGGCGCTTTTGAAGGCGCTTAAGGACAGCGGAGCAGATCTTGTCGTTCTGGCAGGCTGTCTTGTGGTGATACCGGAGAGCATTATCCGGGAGTACAGAGGAAGAATGATCAACGTGCATCCTTCCCTGATTCCGTCCTTCTGCGGTACAGGTTATTACGGGCTTAAGGTTCATGAGGAGGCTCTGAAGCGCGGTGTGAAGGTCACAGGTGCGACCGTTCATTTTGTAGATGAAGGAACAGATACAGGTCCGATTCTTCTTCAGAAGGCGGTAGAGGTTCATGCGGGCGATACGCCGGAGACTCTGCAGCGCCGTGTGATGGAGGAAGCGGAATGGATTCTGCTTCCCAGGGCGATTGATATGATTGCAAACGGAGAGGTATAACAGGAGGTACAGCCATGAAAATTTTGATTGTAGGCTCAGGCGGACGCGAGCATGCGATTGCATGGAAGACAGCGCAGAGCCCGAAGGCAGAGAAGATTTACTGTGCGCCGGGAAATGCCGGGATAGAAGAGTATGCAGAGTGCGTTCCGATAGGAGCGATGGAGTTTGAAAAGCTGGCGGCGTTTGCCAAAGAAAAAGAGATCGATCTGACAGTCGTAGGAATGGACGATCCGCTGGTGGGCGGTATCGTAGACGTCTTTGAGAGAGAGGGACTTAAGATTTTCGGACCGCGCGCCAATGCGGCGATACTCGAAGGTTCCAAAGCATTTTCCAAGGACTTAATGAAGAAATATGGAATTCCCACAGCGGCTTACGAGAACTTCGATGATCCGCAGAAGGCTCTGGAATATCTTGAAACGGCAGAATTTCCGATTGTGCTGAAGGCAGACGGTCTTGCTCTTGGAAAAGGCGTGCTGATCTGTAATACGCTGGAAGAGGCAAAAGAAGGCGTGCGCACGATTATGCTGGACAAGCAGTTCGGAACAGCGGGAAACCGTATGGTGATCGAAGAATTTATGACAGGCAGGGAAGTATCGGTTCTGAGCTTTGTAGACGGAAAAACGATACGCTGCATGACCTCCGCGCAGGATCATAAGAGAGCGCTGGATGGAGATCAGGGTCTGAATACGGGCGGAATGGGCACCTTTTCTCCCAGTCCCTTCTATACGGAAGAAGTAGATGCGTTCTGTAAGGAGCATATTTATCAGGCAACGGTAGACGCCATGGCAGCCGAGGGCCGGCCGTTTAAGGGAGTGATTTTCTTCGGACTGATGCTGACTCCGAAGGGACCGCGCGTTCTGGAATACAATGCACGGTTCGGCGATCCGGAGGCGCAGGTTGTTCTGCCCAGAATGAAGAATGATATTGTGGACGTCTTTGAGGCATGTATCGATGGCACTCTTGATCAGATGGAGCTGGAGTTTGAAGATAATGCGGCTGTCTGCGTTGTTCTGGCGTCAGGCGGTTATCCGGTGTCTTATGAAAAGGGATTTCCGATTCACGGACTGGAACACTTTAAAGATAAAGAGGGCGTGTACGTCTTCCATGCGGGAACAAAGTGCGAAAACGGACAGATTGTCACAAGCGGCGGACGAGTACTCGGCGTGACAGCTACAGGTCCCGATCTGAAGGCTGCGCGTGCCAATGCTTACGAAGCGGTGAAGCTTGTGAATTTTGAGAAGGCATACTGCCGCAGCGATATCGGAAAGGCGATTGATGAGGCGTAAAAGACTCTGAGAGAGAATATAGAAACAAAAGAAGATCTCCGTTCTGTGTGAAAGTGCAGGGCGGGGATCTTTTTTTGCAACTTTCTTTACTGCAAACTCATCTATAGAATAACAGCGGATGAAAGACAGAGATTATTTTTGACGCTGGAAAGAAACTTTGTAAGAGGTACCTGCAAATGAAAGAGAAGCTGTATCACAGTCTTGTAAACTGCATTACAGAAAATCAGGATCGGTTTTACCGGCTTGCCTTCAGCTATGTGCAGAATCAGGAGGACGCACTGGACGCGGTGCAAAACGCAGTCTGCAAGGCTCTGGAAAATTATGAAAAGCTCAGAGACGAAGGGGCGGTGAAGACCTGGATGTACAGAATTGTCGTAAATGAAAGCCTTGGTATTTTAAGGGAAAAAAAGAGGATGAACGTTTCAGATGATGATTTTTGGGAGGATATCCCATACGAGGAGGCGGGCTTTGAACTGCCGGAGGATTTGTATACGCATATCAACAGGCTGGACAGAGACTCGCAGGATATTATCAAGCTGCGGTTTTACGAGGAGCTGTCTCTTTTGGAGATAGCGCAGATTATGGAAATGAATCTGAACACGGTAAAGTCAAAGCTGTACAGAGGGCTTAGATCCCTGAAGGTGAGCATAGAGGAGGCAGGCGTATGAAACGGATGGAAGGAGCAAAGAAAAGATATGATACTACTCCGGTTCCGGAGGAGCTTTCAGAGCGTATTCAGACAGAGATACGGAAAGCAGAGATAAAGAGAAGGAAGGGAAGAAAAAAGACAGTGCTGTGGAGGAGGACGTTTGCGGCGGCGGCAGCAGCGGCGGCTGTGTTTGTGGCAGCTCTCAACGTCGATACGGCTTTTGCAGAAGGAGTGGCCAGACTTCCGGGAATCGGAGAAGTGGCGCGCGTGTTTACCTACCGTTCCTATGAGAACAAGACAAAGGACCTGTCAGTCAGCGTCGATATTCCCGGAGTGGATGAGATTGCAGAAGGCACGGGAGAGATGGAAACAAGGGTAAACGAAGAGATCTATTTGCTCTGCCAGAAATATGCGGCGGAGGCACAGCAAAGAGCAGCAGAATATAAGAAGGCGTTTCTGGAGACAGGAGGCACTGAGGAAGAATGGGAAGCTCATAATATAGAGATTAAAGTCTGGTATGAGGTGAAGTCCCGGACAGAAAATTATCTCTCGGTAGCCATCATGGGATCGGAAAACTGGAGTTCTGCTTACGGCGAGACAAAGTACTACAATTTTGACAGAAGAACAGGCGAGTATGCCAGACTTTCCGATTTTCTCGGCGAAAACTACGCAGAGAAGGCAGACGCTGAGATCCGTCGTCAGATAAGCGAACGCGAGAAAGAGACGGGACTGGATTTCTGGGAGGAAGAGCTTCCTGCAATCACGGATAATACGGCGTTCTATGTAAACGCAGCTGAAAATCCGGTCATTATGTTTGAAAAATACGAGATAGCTCCCGGCGCGGCAGGCGCTCAGAGCTTTGAGATTGTAGCGGACTGAGAAGGCGCGGAGCAGGCAGGGAGCTTTTTAAGCTCCTGCCGCATCCGGGCCGGGCGTTCGGCAAAAAAGTCTTTTATCTTATCTGTTTCCAGCTGATGCTGGAGAAAATAAAGATCCGGAGACGTTTCGTCTGAGAGGGCAAGATATTCAATATAATAAGCAAGCTCCTGTTCCATGCCGGCGTGAAGCTCATCCAGAACCCCGCAGGCGTGGGAGGGAGAGAACGCTCCGTTTATAAGTTCTTCCATGATTTCAGCAAATCGAAGCTGCATATCTTCGCGCTGAAGGATAGCCTGGAGAAGCGGTTCAGAGCGATCCCATGCGCCGGATACGCCGCCCAGAGCCTCGGAAAGAGAAGGATTTTCGGCGGAAGAATCAGGGATTCTGTCCATACTCAGATCAAGATCGTAGAGAAGGCATCTCCATTTTCCATCCCGACAGGGAGCAGAACAGGAGCCGCTATCGGAATCCCAGCGGTAGAGCTTCATGTTATTGTCAGGCCAGTCCGGGTTGGCAAGATAAATCTCTATGGCATTGTAGAAAAGAAAATTGTCAATATCGAGAAGCTGTTCAAGCTCCGCAAAGGTCTCGTCATTCCGGAGATCTTTTCCGGCATAAGAGTAGAGACGGCGGATGCCGTCAAGGACGAGCTTCTCCTCTTCGCTGCCGGTTACGGCCTCAGGTTCTCCTCTGTGCGGCTCAGCCGTCATCCAGATGCCGGAATCCCGGCTTTTCCCATAGTGCGTATCAAAATAAGTATCGTCAAAGGTTTCCTCAAACCACTCAAAGCCGTAGTATTCCCCGTTCAGATAGACGGCGGCAGGACGGAAACGGACGGTATCCGGAAATCCGGCGTCTTCTGCAAGCCGCTGGGCAAGCTCGTTTCTGATATATCCGTATTCCTGATCATTTCCGTGGTTGCGGAGCAGAAGCTTCTGGTATTCCTGTATGGAGGAGGCTGAGCCGGAATCATTTTCCGGGAAAAGCTCGGCTGTAAACCGGCTGCCGCCATAAGACTTCCGCGCAATCAGACGCAGAGACTTCATATCAGAACCGCGTGAGGCGGCACCGTGTACGCGGATTCCGATATCCTGAGAAAGGAGAGGACTACCGTCGGCGTCAAAAAATTCTGCGTGCACTCTCCGTTCAGACTGCGGACCTCTCAGATTATAGTTGGCAGGGGCCGTATCGTCAAAGGATTCACCGGGGTGTTCCATGGCATAGTCGTCGCGCAGGCGGCCCGACATAAGGATTCCCGAATCATAGTCGTAAAAGGTTTCAGGATCTGCCGAGAGAGATACGATGAGGGAAGAAAATCTTTCCTGCACGCCGGATCCTGTAAAATAGGTTTTTGTATAAACGTCAGACTGACTTCCGTCCTTATAAATGGCAACGGCGCGGATGACCGCGGCCTGCGTCGAGGCGTCGGCAGACAAAAGAATGGGCTCCTGATAAAGAGAAGAGGAGGAGTCAGGAATACTGCCGTCTGTCGTATAGTAAATGGAGGAGTCAAGAAAAGTCGAGAGAGTCAGAAAACAATCGCTGCTGCAGAAGCTGTCCTCAATGGAAAAAAGAATTTCCTGATTTCTGTAAGGCTCGGTCGCTTCAGCGGCCAGGCGGCAGAAGAAAAAGAGCGCGGCGGCGCTCAGGGACAGCAGAAGATATTTTTTCTTTCGTAAATGCATAGGTCTGCCTTTCTTTTAGTAGTTTTTCCGAATGTAAGCTATATTGTAGAAAGGCGGCGCTGATATTTCAATGGACAAAACAGGGAAAGTGTTTAGTTTTCAGGAAGTATTGTGGCCAAATTTCCTGCTGATTCATCATATTTTTATATATCAGAGGGTATGAGAAAATGCTTCTACATCTTATCCCATCCACTTGCGTCCATAGTACCTGTATCATATGTATCAAATAAAATCTCCTGCATACCCTCCTCCTGATTCTGACAGACGGTGAAGGTTACCTGATAGAAATCCTCGGATTCACTCAGCGTAGGAGGTGTTTCTGAATATACCCATTTTTTCGAGAAAAAATTATGATTGCTCACCTGGTCAATAATATTGTCAATTAAAATTCCGTTCATTCCATATTCAGGACTAATGAAGCCGTATGCCTTATAACGGCCGCTTGGAGATTCACAGAGAAGGATAATCTGATCACTTAAAACGTCCTCTGTTCCTTCTTCGTAGGCGACTGCATGTTCCAATCCGATTTTATCAACCATTTCCTGCATCTTAGCGAGAGGAATTTCTTCTTCACGGTCATTGGTCGTATCATTTTCAATCGTATTATCTTTGCCTCCACATGCTGTTAACATAATACAGACAACACCTACTGTCAGTATATAAGCCGCTTTTTTCACACTATTACCTCCCCTAACTTCAAACTTTCGATTTGTTATTGACTTCATTATAATCTATTATTTATATATTGTCCAGTTCAGCACCGTAATACTCTTCAATGCCCTTCTGCATTTTTATAAATGCAGGAATATACTCTCTTAAAATGACTTCAACTAACTTTCTTGCTGCTGATTCATCATAAATATGAGTTAAATCATTTCTGTCTTTTAACATTCCAAGCCAAATATCTTCATCGATAAAATTAAAAATTGTAAACGCCATTTTTAAAATCATTTTAGGAGAACCTGTAGCAGAAATGGATTGTCCTTCATAGCTTAACAATTCCTTTAAAACCTTCCAGCCCAATTCAAATTGTATAAAAAATTTGTCAATGATTCC
>CAUWNO010000059.1:0-12590 GCA_963559965.1 uncultured Lachnospiraceae bacterium
CGCCGCAGCCACATTGTAAAGCTTTCCTCCCTTTTCCCATGGGAGCCCTACAAAAATCAGAGCGTCCAGATCTGCTGTCTCCCTTTTCAGCCTGAAGAGTGCTTCTTTTGCGCTTTCCAGAAGAGTCTCCTGCCAGAACAGATCGCCGCAGGTATAGCCCGTGATGCACAGTTCCGGAAATACGATGATCTTAGCTCCATTCCCTGCCGCCTCGCGTGCAAGGCGAAGGATCTCTTCTCCGTTAGCCTCCGGCTGAGCCACCTGTATCTTTGGCGTAACCGCCGCCGTCTTGATAAATCCGTGTCTCATAATATTCTCCATTCCGCCGCCTGTCTCCCGGCAGACGCGCTTCTTTTATTTTACCGCTTTGCCTTTGTCAGAATCTGCTTCAAATCCTCTATATCAAAGGTGTACGCTTTTCCGCAGAACTGGCATTTTACCTCGATCGGCTTGTTGTCCTGAATCATCTCGCGGATATCCTTGCTTCCGATGCTTACAATCGCCTGTTCCACCCTGTCTCTTGTACAGTTGCAGTAATAGGACGCCGGGATCGTATCATTGATCTCCAGACCAAAATCCCCGAGAATCCTTTCCAGAAGCTGCTCCGGTGTAAGCCCCTCGTCGAGAAGCTCTGTGACAGAACTTATCTCCGACAGCTTCTTTTCCAGTTCGTCTATCACCTTATCCTCTGTAAACGGCATAAGCTGAATCAGGAAACCTCCCGCCTGCCGAACCGTATTTCCGCGGTCCAGAAGGACGCCCAGACCTACTGAAGAAGGAACCTGCTCCGATGTGGCAAAATAATAGGTCAAATCCTCGGCAATCTCTCCTGTCTGAAGGGCTGTCTGCCCCACATACGGCTCTTTCATCCCCAGATCTTTGATGACGCGCAGAATTCCGTTTCCTACTGCCCCTGCCACATCAAGCTTTCCCTTTTCATTCGCATGGATCAGTACCTCCGGCTCGTTGACGTATCCTTTCACGCGCGCGGCAGAATCCGCCGTCACGGTAATTCCTCCCAAGGGCCCATCGCCTTTTATCTGAAGCGTCAGAAGATCCTTCTCTCCTTTCATCATCGCTCCCATCATCGCTCCTGCCGTCAGAAGCCTTCCCATAGCTGCCGTAGCTACCGGGCTGGTATTATGAATTTTCCGCGCCTCCTCTACAAGATCTCTTGAGGTAATGGCAAACGCCCGTATCTGATGGTCCGCCGCCGTAGCTCTTACAATATAATCTGACATCTCTTTTCCTCGATTCTTTCTGTTTTTCATCTTCTGTTTTCTTTTTTCCGGGCTGCAACAAAGATTCTCTCTGTCTGCTGCCCTGCCGCTTCTTTCGTATCCGCGTCGAGAAGCTTTTCTGTCTGAAATCCAGCCTCGTCAAGAAGCTTAAGAATCCGTTCTGTTTCATAAGCCCTCTGAAAATGCGTTTCTTCAAAACGGCTGTACCTGCCGTCGTCTTCCTGAACGTAAATAGTCAGGTCATACTCATTCAGATGTTCCTGCTCGTCATAATAGTTTTCCCAGATAAAGCTTCCCTCTTCTCTGTTCTCCGCAATCGTAGACTCTCCCAGAATCTTTTCATATTTATACACGGTGTTCATATCAAAAAGAAAAGCTCCGTCCGGATCAAGATAATTATACGCCAGTCTGAAGACCTGCAAAAGCTGCTCTTCCTCCGGAATATAGTTGAGAGAATCGCAGACGCTGATAATCGCCCGCACTGTACCATACAGCTCAAAATTACGCATATCCTGCTGAAGATATAAGATATCCTGTCCCGACTTTCTTCTCTTGGCGTCTGCCAGCTCCAGCATTTCCTCTGAGGCATCCACGCCTATCATATCGAAACCGCGCGCAGCCATCCGTTCTGTCATACTGCCCGTACCGCAGCCCAGGTCAAGCACCAGCCCCTCCTCTATTCCATATTCCTTCAAAGTATCTGCTATCCGGGCGCACCATTCGTCATAAGGTACTTCATCCATAAACAAATCGTACACCTGCGCAAAGCTTGTATATGCGTCCATTCTTCCTCCCCGGTTCTTATGCAGAGAATCTGCCGCAGATCCCGGCTGCTTCTCTCATCTTTTTCCGTCTCATCATAGCAAATTTTACATAAAAAAACAAGACAGCCTCAGAGAAGAAGTCTGCTGCTTCCTGCTCTGCGGCTGCCTGACAATCACATATTATTTACTGCTCAAAAACTTTTCTATATTTGCAATAGCCTCTTCTTCATCCTCACCGTTCGCCGATACCAAAACCTTCTCACCGGTGTAGAGACCTAAAGTCATCATTCCCATAATGCTCTTTGCATTCACTTTCTTGTTTTCGCTCTCTACGTAAATTTCACTGCCGTACTGACTGGCTACCTGAACCAGCAGAGCTACCGGTCTCGCCTCAAGCCCTTCTGGAATTTGAATTGTGATCTCCTGCTTAATCATAATAACTCTCCTCCTTGTGATCCCTTAGATCCTCCGCAATTGCACTCAGCTTCCTCAGCCTGTGATTTACGCCTGATTTTCCGACCGGCGGCGTCAGCATCTCTCCAAGCTCCTTGAGCGTAGTCTCCGGCTGTTCCAGCCGAAGTCTGGCGATCTCCGCCAGATTTTCAGGAAGACGTTCAAATCCTATCGTCCTCTGAATATACTGGATATCCTCTATCTGCTTTACTGCTGCAGATACCGTCTTATTCAGGTTGGCAGTCTCACAGTTTACCTGTCGGTTTACAGAATTGCGCATTTCCTTCAGAATCCGGATATTTTCAAACTTCATCAGAGCCACATGTGCCTCCATGACGTTCAGAATATCCGCTATCTGAGAGCCTTCTTTTACATACAGAATGTAATTCTTTTTGCGTGGCGTAATTCTGGCTTCAATTCCAAAATCCTCCAGCATTCCGCGAAGCTGCTCCGCCTTTTGCGGCTCACTGCATACAATTTCAAAGTGATAGCCCTTCTCCGGATCGCTGACTGAACCGGCGGCAAGAAACGCGCCTCTGATAAATGCCCTTTTACAGCACTGATTCTGGATCAGGATGTGCCTGATCGGAGTCATGTCTGCATAAGAACTTACCTCATAGCTTCTGCCGCCGCGAAGGCTCCTGTTCTGGCGAACCGACACGCTTATTTCTATATTAAATGTTTTTCTTAATAATGTAAAGTACTTTCTTGCAACTGCCAGATTTTCGGTATGCATCCTCACGCAGTCTGGCTCGCCCTCCTCTGCTTCCCTATGGCTGCTGAAGCAAAGAACAGCCGCAATCTCCGCCAGACGGCAGTGTCTGGCAGACGGTATGTGCAGGGACAGCTCCTGCTTGATTTCACCGGAAAATGACATCTGTCACCTCATACTGTTTCTCAATGTGCCTTGACAATCGCATCCTTCTCTATATCGCGGTGCTCGATACGCACTGCATATTCCGTATTCTCCTGCAGCCGTTCGTAGACCTTATTCGCAAGCGTTACAGAACGGTGCTTTCCTCCTGTACAGCCTATCGCGATAACAAGCTGATTTTTCCCTTCCAAAATATAATTTGGTATCAGAAACTGTATCATATCGATCAGCTTGTCCAGAAATCTATGGGAAACCTCAAATCCCATCACAAAATCCTGAACCTCTTTATCATTTCCGCTCAGCTTCTTCAGTTCCTCATAGTAATAGGGGTTCGGAAGGAATCTTACGTCAAACACCAGATCAGAATCCGTAGGAATTCCGTACTTAAAGCCAAACGAAAGCACAGTTATCACAAGATTTTTGAAATCCTTGTTCTGTACGAAAATGCGGTCCAGCTCCTGCCGAAGCTCCCGCGTTAAAAGGCTGCTGGTATCTATGATATAATCCGCCTGCTTTTTCAGGAAAGACAGCCGCGTTCTTTCCTTCGCGATTCCTCCTGCTATCCGTCCGTCCTGTGCCAGCGGATGATTCCGCCTTGTCTCTTTATAGCGCTTCACAAGCACGTCGTCAGCCGCGTCAAGAAAAAGAATTTCATAGTGATACCCTGCCGCCGTCAGCTCATCAAGCGTATGCTGCAGCTCATCAAGCGTCTTTCCGCTGCGGATATCAAGTCCGAGCGCCACTTTTGAAATTTCGCTTGTTCCCGAATAAATCAGTTCCGAAAATTTCCCCATCAGAGAAATCGGGAGATTATCTACACAGAAATATCCCGCATCCTCCAGAATACGAAGAGACGTCCCTCTTCCGGCTCCCGACATGCCTGTCACTATTACAAATCTCATTCGTCTTTTCTCCTAACTCCCTCGCTTTATCGACCGGCTGCCGCTGTCAGTCTTCAAACCCCAGCGTTTTCACTTCCATCTCCAAATCAACTCCAGCGCAGCGCTTTACCTCTTCCTGTACATGATGAATGACTCCCAGCACGTCGGCGGCTGTAGCATCTCCTGTATTAATCACAAAACCACAGTGTTTTTCCGACACCTGAGCACCTCCGCAGCGGTAGCCTCTCAGACCTGCATCCATAATCAGCTTTCCTGCAAAATATCCCTGCGGACGCTTGAACGTACTTCCGGCGCTGGGATACTCCAGAGGCTGCTTTGCAGTTCTTGCTTCCTTAAGTTCCTGCATCCGAGCCTCGATAACGTCAGGATCGCCCTTTTCAAGACAAAGGCTCACGCGCAGCACCACATAGCCTTTGCGGGCTACAATACTGGTCCTGTACCCAAGCTCCAGCTCTTCTCCTGTAAGATGAAGAAGCTCTCCCTGATCATCCAGAACAACGGCTTCCTTTACCACGTCCTTCATCTCTCCGCCGTAAGCTCCGGCATTCATCACAAGTGCGCCTCCCAGTGTTCCGGGAATTCCCGACGCAAATTCAAGACCCGTCAGTCCTGCTTTTGCCGCAAGGTTTGCCGCTCTGGAAAGAAGCGCTCCTGCCTCTGCCTCAAGACAACAGCCCTCAATACGCACCGCATCCATATTGCGGAACAACTGAATCACTACTCCGTCATATCCTCTGTCGCTTACCAGCACGTTGCTTCCATTTCCCAGAATATACCAGGGCATCTTCTGCTCCCTGCACGCTTTTATCGTCTGCGCAAGCTGTTCAGCCGTCTCCGGGCGACAGAAATAAGCCGCCGGTCCGCCGATACGGAAGGTCGTGTGTTTCTTCATGGGTTCCTGACAAAGCACAGCTTCTGCTCCATTTATATTGCATAAGATATCATAAAATGTCTGTTCCTTCATAAATTACTCTGTTTCCTGTCCTTTTATTTTCTTTCATTATATGCAAAGTTCAGACTTTGTACAACCCCTGTCCTTCCGGTTTCTGCTTCGGACGAAGATATTTTCTTAGATACTGACCTGTATAGGACTGTGCCTGCTCTGCCACCTCTTCCGGCGTACCCTTTGCAATCACTGTGCCTCCTCTGTCGCCGCCTTCCGGTCCCATATCAATAATATAATCAGCCGTTTTGATCACATCCAGATTATGTTCAATCACAATCACCGTATTTCCGCCCTCAGCCAGCTTATGAAGAATCTCCGTCAGCTTATGAACGTCTGCGAAATGAAGTCCTGTGGTCGGCTCGTCCAGAATATAAACCGTCCTTCCCGTACTTCTTCTGGAAAGCTCTGCCGCCAGCTTGATTCGCTGCGCCTCGCCTCCCGAAAGCGTTGTGGAAGGCTGTCCAAGCTTGATATAGGAAAGTCCCACATCATTGAGCGTCGCGATCTTGCGGCTGATAGAAGGCACATTTTCAAAGAATTTCATAGCCTCCTCCACCGTCATATCCAGCACGTCAAAAATACTCTTCCCTTTGTATTTTACATCCAGCGTCTCCCTGTTATACCGTTTTCCCTGGCATACCTCACACGGAACATAAACGTCCGGGAGGAAGTGCATTTCTATCTTAATAATTCCGTCTCCTGAGCACGCCTCGCAGCGTCCGCCCTTCACATTGAAGCTGAAACGTCCTTTTTTATATCCTTTGCTCTTCGCATCTGCTGTGGACGCAAACAAATCGCGTATCTGATCAAAGACGCCCGTATAAGTAGCCGGGTTGGAGCGCGGCGTACGTCCTATCGGAGACTGATCGATATCTATTACCTTATCCAGATTCTCGCAGCCTTCTATTGATTTATATCTTCCCGGAACTGTACGCGCCCTGTTCAGGCGTTTTGCCAGCGTCTTATAAAGAATCTCGTTGACAAGAGAGCTTTTGCCCGAACCGGACACTCCCGTCACACAGGTCAGCACACCCAGCGGAAAATCGACCTGAATATTTTTAAGATTATTCTCTGCCGCTCCCTTCACGGTAAGCCATCCTGTCGGCGTTCTGCGGGTCTGGGGCACAGGAATCTGCATACGTCCGCTCAGATAAGCTCCCGTAACAGACTCCGGGCACGCCATAATCTCTTCCGCTGTTCCTGCCGCCACGACCTCTCCGCCGTGTTCTCCCGCTCCCGGTCCGATATCCACAATATAATCTGCCGCAAACATCGTATCCTCGTCATGCTCCACGACAATCAACGTATTTCCAAGATCCCGCAGACGTTTCAGCGTGGCAAGAAGCTTGTCGTTATCTCTCTGATGAAGTCCGATACTCGGCTCATCCAGAATATAAGCCACTCCCACAAGCCCTGATCCAATCTGTGTTGCCAGCCGGATACGCTGCGCCTCTCCGCCGGAAAGCGTGCCTGTCGCACGCGCCAGCGTCAGATAATCGAGTCCTACGTCTACCAAAAAACCGATGCGCGCCCGGATCTCTTTGAGAATCTGCGCTCCTATCAGCTCCTGCTGCTTCGTCAGCTTCAAATCCTGAAGGAAATCATAGAGCTTCTTCACGGACATCGCTGTAATCTCCGCGATATTTTTATCTGCCACCGTCACCGCCAGAGACGTCTTTTTCAGACGCTGACCGCCGCAGGTCTTACACGGCGTAATCCTCATAAACGACTCATACTCCTGACGCATAATCTCTGATCCGGTCTCTCTGTAACGGCGCTCCACATTTTTTATAAGACCCTCAAAGGCTACATCGTAAACGCCTTCCCCTCTCTGTCCTTTATAGTGCACCTTTACCTCGCGGCCATTTGTTCCATGAATCAGCACATTCTGAACCGCTTCCGGAAGCTCCTCGTACGGTGTGCCAAGATCAAACCGGTACTCCTCGGAAAGCGCCTTCAGAATCGCATAGGTGAAGCTCGACGGATCGGTACAGGACTGCCAGCCCATCACGACAATCGCTCCTTCCGCAATACTGAGCGTCTTATCCGGAATCATCAAATCCTCATCAAACTCCATTTTGTATCCCAGACCAAAGCAGTCGGGGCAGGCTCCGAAGGGATTATTGAAGGAAAAGCTTCTCGGCTCGATCTCTTCCATACTGATTCCGCAGTCAGGGCAGGCGTAACTGGAACTGAAGGTCAGTGTCTCTCCGCCGATAACGTCTACGACAAGAAGACCATCTGAAAGGTTCAGCACAGTTTCTATGGAATCTGCCAGACGTCTCTCTATCCCTTCTTTTACCACAAGGCGGTCTACTACAATCTCTATCAGATGCTTCACATTCTTTTCCAGCTTGATTTCCTCTGAAAGCTCATAGAGACTGCCGTCGATTCTGGCGCGGACATAGCCGCTCTTTCTTGCCTGCTCCAGCACCTTGACATGCTCTCCCTTACGTCCCTTTACGACAGGTGCAAGAAGCTGAATCTTCGTGCGCTCCGGCAGCTCCATCAGCTGATCTACCATCTGATCTACGCTCTGTTTGTGAATCTCTCTGCCGCATTTCGGACAATGAGGAATTCCTATTCTTGCATACAGAAGACGAAAATAATCATAAATCTCTGTCACCGTTCCCACCGTAGAACGCGGATTGCGGTTCGTCGACTTCTGATCAATGGAAATAGCCGGAGACAGCCCCTCGATACTCTCCACATTCGGCTTCTCCATCTGACCGAGAAACTGCCGTGCATAGGAAGACAAAGATTCCATATAGCGCCTCTGCCCCTCGGCGTAAATCGTATCAAAAGCCAGCGAAGACTTTCCCGATCCGCTCAGTCCTGTCAGAACAACAAACTGATCTCTTGGAATATCCAAATCGAGATTTTTAAGATTATGTTCGTTTGCTCCCCGGATCTTAATATAATTTTTCATAATATCTCCTCGTATCCTACATCTCATGAAGCTGCTGCTTCAGCTCAATCATCTTGTCTCTCAACTCCGCCGCAAGCTCAAAGTTCAGCTCTGCAGCCGCCTTCTTCATCTTCTTGTCCAGATCTGCCACAAGCTTCTCCAGCTCTTTCCGGCTCATGGATTCCGGATCTTTCTCGAAGCGAAGCTCTTCCTGCGCAATTTCCCTGGAAATGCTGATAAGCTCCCGCACAGACTTCTGAATCGTCTTCGGCGTAATGCCATGTTCTTTATTATAAGCTTCCTGTATCGCCCTTCTTCTCTCCGTCTCGTCAATCGCCAGTCGCATGGAATCCGTAATCTTATCCGCATACATGATAACGCGTCCCTCGCTGTTTCGCGCGGCACGTCCGATAGTCTGAATCAGAGAAACCTCAGAACGGAGAAAACCTTCCTTATCTGCGTCCAGAATCGCGACAAGCGTAATCTCCGGAATATCAAGTCCCTCTCTTAAGAGGTTAATTCCCACAAGAACGTCAAAAACATCAAGACGCATATCGCGGATAATCTGCGTTCGTTCCAGCGTATCAATATCGGAATGAAGATATTTTACCCGGATTCCCAGCTCTCTCATATAATCCGTGAGATCCTCAGCCATGCGCTTCGTCAGCGTCGTAATCAGAATCTTGTGTCCTCCTGCAATCTCCTTATGAACCTCGCCTACAAGGTCGTCAATCTGACCCTCTACCGGACGCACCTCCACCTTCGGGTCCAGAAGCCCCGTCGGACGGATAATCTGCTCTGCCCGGAGAAGCTCATGATCTGCCTCATATTCTCCCGGAGTCGCCGACACAAAAAGAATCTGATCAATTTTATTTTCAAACTCCTCAAAATTTAAAGGTCTGTTGTCCTTTGCCGACGGCAGCCGGAAGCCGTAATCTACAAGCGTCGTCTTCCTGGACTGATCGCCCGCGTACATCCCGCGGATCTGCGGAACCGTCTTATGCGACTCGTCTACAATAATCAGAAAATCCTCTGGGAAATAATCCATCAACGTATTGGGCGGCGTTCCCGGCTCAAGTCCCGACAGATGACGGGAGTAATTTTCAATTCCTGAACAGAACCCCGTTTCCTTCAGCATCTCAATATCAAAATTTGTTCTCTCTGCAATTCTCTGTGCCTCCAGGAGCTTATCCTCGCTCTTAAAATAACGCACTCTCTCCTCAAGCTCCTTCTCGATCTCTGCCGCAGCCCGCTTGATCTGATCCGCCGGAACCACATAGTGGGACGCCGGAAAGATCGCGATATGCTCCAGCTCGCCCTTGATCTCTCCCGTCAGCACATCTATCTGTGTGATCCGCTCAATCTCATCTCCGAAAAACTCCACGCGCACAGCCAGCTCCGCCTCATTCGCCGGAATAATCTCCACCACATCTCCGCGCACGCGGAAGGTTCCCCTCTTGAAGTCCATATCATTTCTGTCATACTGAATATCTACCAGCTGGCGAAGCACCTCGTCCCTGTCCTTCTCCATTCCCGGCCGGAGAGACACCATCATCTTCTCAAAATTCTCCGGTTCTCCCAGTCCGTAAATGCACGACACACTGGATACAATAATTACATCTCGCCTTTCAATAAGAGACGCTGTCGCCGACAGACGCAGCTTGTCAATCTCATCATTGACCGACGAATCTTTTGCGATATAAGTATCTGTCGAGGGTACATAAGCCTCCGGCTGATAATAATCATAGTAGGATACAAAATATTCTACTGCATTTTCCGGAAAAAATTCTTTAAATTCTCCGTAAAGCTGAGCCGCCAGAGTTTTGTTGTGAGCAATCACCAGCGTCGGCTTGTTCAGCTTCTCAATAACATTTGCCATAGTGAAGGTCTTGCCGGAACCCGTAACACCCAGTAAAGTCTGAGCCTGGTTGCCTTCCTGAAAACCTTTTACCAGCTGAGCGATGGCTTGCGGCTGGTCGCCGGTGGGGGTATATTCAGAATGTAATTTAAAACATTTTTGTGTATCTTGCATAAAACACCTCCAAAATATATAGTATAAAAAGTTTGGTCTATCAGCCTGAAATTCGTGTAATTTCAAAATGCAAATAGCCTGATGGACTAATTTTTGCCTTTACACGAATTTAGGTCACAAATCTGTAATCGCAGTACGTGCAAAGTATTCAGGTGGATATTCGGGAGACAATATCTCTCGAATTATATTGACCTATTCAACACTATAGTATTTCCTTCAAACAACGATATACAGCCTTTCTTTTTTCTTATCCAATGGTTATATACATATTATTTGAGAATATGTTAGAAAGTGGTTGTTGCGTATTGTACAACAACCACTTTCTAACCTTATCAACAATTTATTAATAGGTCAGTTACTTTTTTATTAAGTCTTTCTTCAACTTCTTCTAACCTTTTTTCATTTCCTGCCACTAAATGTGCTTCTTTAGACAATTCAGCGATTTCACTATGCAACATATTCTTTTCTGAGTATTTAGGTATATTTATTCTATCCAATATATGACCAGATATAAACCAAGCAACGTAAGCATTTACAAATTCAGAAACAATATCTGAATTTAAAACCCCCGTCAAATAGTATGCTTCCATCTCATCCTCTAGTGGCACCATCAATAAATTATGATCAGGTATAAGCATACGGTTATTCTCAGTAGAAATAGTAACTGCTTCAACACCTTTAGCTAATGCTTTCCAAATAACCTTATATGAAGAAAATGTATATTCACCAATATTATACAAAGAATACTCTGGCGCATATTTATCTTGTCTTAAAATAAATTTCTTATAAGTTGCTCTTTCCTTTAAAATCGAGCAAAAGCCATGTCTATCTATAAAGAAATAATCAAACGTATTTGGACAAGTTGTTATCAATTCCTTTTTTCCAATAACTTTTCCATCGCTTGCATATGGTAATATTATCGAATACTCTGATCTACATCTCCACTTTTTCACATCTTTTCCTCTTAGCAAAGGATAGATATGGTCAGTTTCTAATGGAAAATTAGAAATGTGAGAAATTTCTTTTCGACTATTTTCTGGAGAATTATCCACAAGCACCAAATTAGATTTCACTCTCTTCTTCTCTTTAACCCAGAAAATCGCATTGGCACTAGTATCAACCCCTTTTCTAGCACGATAAGATGCTTTACCCTCTTTATTTAACATTTTATCAAACATCTTTCTTTGAGCAGCTGTAGCAATCATCCATGGTGAATTATATTCATCAATTGGTGATGCGTCGAATTCTTCATATGCTATCTGCTTATTTAATACATCATTCTTCTTCTCAATAGATCCAATTATTTTTTTATTACACTTATGCCATTTTTTATATACAACTGGATATGTATTAATCTCATTTTTTTGTAAGATAATGGTCGCCGTCTTATTACTTACACCTAAATCTTTAAATGGCTCAACTTCGACAAAATCATTTACAGACTTAACACTTACAGGTATTTTTTCTTTTATAGTAAATTTCCTAAAACCATCTCCACCACCAGATGCCTGTAATAAATTTTGATTTATTACAAAGGCTAATTTGGCACCATCTTTCAAAAAATTATCCATTATAACATATGTCATTAAAACTGATATATCATCATGAGCACTACCCAATTGTGCTTTTTGCCCTTTGTGATCGAAAACACGATAATCATACCAGTATTTCTGTATTGACTCTCTATATTTTTCCGGAAGATTTTGCCAATCTATCCAAGGCGGATTCCCTATTATGTAATCAACCTTTCTTTGAAATACTGGTGCAAATGCATTTTTAATAACATTTGCCCAAACACCATCAAGATTCCTTTTATTCAATGTTTCCATTTTCAAATAAAAATCTCTAAGTACTTGATACTCTTTTTCCGATAAACATTGATCTAATTCTGGCATTTTTTTAATTAATTGCAATTCAAAAATGTCCAAACTACTACCTCTATGAATGGAATCATTCACAATATCGAGTATACTGTTTATTGCTTTTATATCAATAAGCTTCTTAGGCAATATGAATGTATCTGCCTTAGTCGGAATAATATAACACTCTTTACTTTCTTCATATCCTTCAAGAATAGTTAACATGGCATCACATAAATATACCGGAATCTCTATCGCTTCTTCACACTCAGATAAAAGCTCACCTAACGCAATAATATAATTAGCACGTGCGCATATAACAGCTAATGGGTTCAAATCATAACCACTTACACAATTAATAATAATTTTCAAAAGTTTTTCTGATTCTACACTTGATCCATAATAACTAATTATTTTTTTAATGAGAACGACCAAAAATGTGCCTGATCCACAAGTCGGATCCAGAAAAAGTTTATCTTCTTTTATTTCTGGTTGCAAATCTTCAATCAAGAATTCTGCCAACCAATCTGGCGTATAAAATTCTCCCAAATTTCTTCGCAATACAGATGGTAACAACTCGTAATACAAGTTTTTTAACAAATCCTTTGCTA
>CAUWNO010000060.1:0-12414 GCA_963559965.1 uncultured Lachnospiraceae bacterium
CAGAGAAAGCCCATAAAAAAGTCGAGAGCGTCCGAGGTGGAGTAGCTGAAAATATACCAGACCTGGGGCGTAAGCAGGAATACGAACAGCAGCGCATAATTTTTCCGGATATTCCGGATGACAAGGGCTGCCATGACTCCAAAGAGAATCAGGCTGAACAGACGAATCTGTACGGCAGCGTCAGAAAAGAACTGTCCCAGCTTTCCGGCATAAAAGTAGAACATATTAAACTCGAAATGACGGGAGGTTCCATATACCGGGAAGCTGTCATTTATGATATCGCTGCGGATATCCGGAGGCATAAAGTGCGAAAAATAATAAAGAACGGCTGCTTTGACGTCATACTCGTCGGGATTCAGCCAGAACGGACTGCGAAGTCCGACATATACGGTCATAACAACTGCTGCAAGTACGGTTCCAAGAAAAAGTACGCAGCTTAACTTCTGAAGCATGGTTCCATCTTCCGCCTGACAAAGCACCCATCGGGTAAGAAGTGCAAGAAGGGCTATCGTGGCGGCAGTTACAGCAAAACCGATCAGAAAGACAGAAAAATGAAACTCTGTGTACAGCTCCCGGAAATCGTCCGTTGGAAGGAGCTGAGGATCTTCTCCTGTCAGCGCAAAGGTAAAGGTATCTCCGTCCTGAAGGATAAGATGTTCATTTCCCGTGAAATACTGAAACAGTTCGTTTCCGCTCAGAGAGATGACAGGAATTCCGTTTTTCCGCACAGTAAGGCTGTCCACAGTCAGGGTCTCGTTCCCGGAGAGCTGATCGACAGGGTCAATGCGCTTCAGGGAACAGTGTCTGCCATACTTGAGATCAAGAAAGCTGATCCGGGCGACGCCGCTGTTTACCACCCGGCTTTTGGCGTCAGATGCAGAGACATTTGTCCGGGGACCGGAATAGACGGTTGTGATAACTTCGCCGGATGGATCTTCAGCAAAGGTCATAGTTACGGTCGTGTAAACCGGTGTTACAAGAAGACAGAAAAGAAAGAGCAGAACCAGCGCTCCCCCTGCAAACACCCGTCTTCGGTCTTTTATCTTTTTCAACATACGTTATCTCCCAATTCGTTCGTACATAATTACGCTGACACATCGATGCGGTACAGATAAAACTCTGCTTTTTTGTCAGCTGTCCGGCGAGCCGGATATATGGATGGAATGAAGCGCTTTGGACCACGCCTCCTGTATCCTGACATCTTTTGTAAGATCCTTTTCTATCTCCGCACAGATCCACCGGCTGTCCACAGGACCTACGGAAGCCTTTGTATAATCAAGAATCAGGTACGCCGCAAAAAGAAAGAGGCAGATGTAGAAACGGATACGGAAATAAATTTCTCCTCCCGTTTCCTGCGGCTCGCTCTGCCCCCTCTGTTCCAAAAGCATTTGCCGGTACTGTCCGCCATGCTTTTCATTTTTTGCCATAACCGCCGCATCCTTTTTCTCTGTTTTCATTATCCTATGAAAGGAAAACGGCAGTCAGAACTTACAGTCTGCAAAAACTATCGCCTGGCAAGCTCCGCCGTGACGTCCTCCCAAGTAACTCCGCGTTCCACCATAAGTACCATCGCATGGTATAAAAGATCCGACATTTCATACTTGATCTCTTCGGAGTCAGGATTTTTTGATGCAATAATCAGTTCAGCAGCCTCTTCTCCGACCTTTTTCAGAATCTTATCGATTCCCTTGTCGAAAAGATAGTTTGTATAAGAACCCTCCTTCGGATGCGCCTTGCGATCGGCAATCACCTGATAAACATGTTCAAAAACCTTCAAAGGATTCGTATCACGGTATTCTGTTTTTGCGATTTCATGGAAAAAGCAGGTTCTGCTTCCTGTGTGACAGGCTGCTCCCGTCTGAGATACCTTTGCCAGGATCGTATCGCAGTCGCAGTCCACTCGAAGCTCCTTCACATACTGAAAATGACCGCTTGTCATCCCTTTCACCCAAAGCTCCTGACGGCTCCGGCTGAAATACGTCATCTTTCCCGTTTCCAGTGTTTTTTCAAAGGCGTCTCTGTTCATATACGCTGCCATAAGAACCTCGTCCGTCTGATAATCCTGTACGACAACAGGAACGAGACCGTCGGGACCCAGCTTAAACTCGTCCCACTCCATATTGCAGGAAAGGGGGCGAAGCTGCTCCTGAAAAGGCCTGATCTCATGGAGATAAATCAATTCGCTGACACAGTCTTCTACCAGATCTGCGGGAGCGCTTACCACGTCCGAGCTGTCCACAGAAGCTGCGATTCTGTCTTTTCCAAAACGCGCGGCAGCTTCTTTCGTCAAATCAATATTATCCTGTCTTGCATAATTCAGAATGACCTTGCTGCAGCCGGCATAAAGATATTTTTTTACATCTTCCAGCTTTCGGATAAACCCTCCTGCCTTGACGGGAACCTCCGAAGCCTTGCAAATCTCTTTTACCGCACTGACAGACAGGTCGTGATCCACGGCAGAATCCGAGAGATCGAAAACAAGAATCTCTTCCGCGCCGTTGTCGCTGTAATAGCGGGCAAGAACAGCCGGTTCCTTTCCATCCTTCACATCTCCGGCAAGAAGCCGGATTACTGCAATATTTTTTTCCTTCATATCAAAGACTTCCTTTCGTAGACAATACGTCTGTAATTCTTGGGTCAAAGGATACCGCCATATCGAGAGCCTTTGCAAACGCTTTAAACATCCCTTCGATCATATGGTGGCTGTTGCTTCCGGAGAGCATACGAAAATGAAGATTCATACCGGCATGGCAGGATACTGCATAGAAAAATTCTTTTACCATTTCCGTATCCATACCGCCGACCCTCTCCGAAGGAAATTCCGCATCGGAGACATAATAAGGTCTTCCTGACAAATCAAGCGAACACAGGACAAGGGCTTCGTCCATCGGAAGAATGCAGCTGCCGTAGCGCACGATACCCTTCTTGTCTCCGACGCATTTTTTAATGGCTTCTCCGAGAACAATGCCTGTATCTTCTATGGTATGGTGGCAGTCTACCTCAAGATCTCCTTTTACATGGCAGGAAAGATCAAAAAGTCCGTGGCGGGCGAAGCCGTTCAGCATATGGTCAAAGAAACCGATACCTGTAGAGATCTCTGCGTTTCCGGTTCCGTCCAGGCAAAGAGTCAGCGTAATATCCGTTTCTTTTGTAGTCCTTGTAAAAGAGGCTGTACGCTCCATATCATTCCTCCCCTTTCTCAAAACGGACAGCAATAGAATTTGCATGCGCTGTCAGCTGTTCTGCCTTTGCGAAGCTCTCAATATCCTCATGGGCTTTTTCAAGAGCCTCTCTTGAATAGTAAACAATACTCGATTTCTTTATAAAATCATCTACGCTCAGGGGAGAGAAAAACTTCGCCGTTCCGTTGGTCGGAAGCACATGATTGGGTCCTGCAAAGTAATCCCCCAGCGGCTCGCTTGCATATTCTCCCAGGAAAATTGCCCCCGCATTCTGAATCTTCGTCATAACCTGGAAGGGGTCCTTTGTGAGAATTTCAAGATGCTCCGACGCGATCTCATTCGCCGCAGCCACAGCCTCGTCCATAGTTTCTGCAAGGAGGATATAACCGTACTGTTCCAGAGATTTTTCCATAATCTCTCTTCGGGAAAGCGTCTTAAGAAAACCGTCTATCTCTTTTTCTACCTGTGCAGCCAGGCTGGGGCTTGTAGTCACAAGGATGGCGGACGCCATCTCGTCATGTTCCGCCTGTGAGAGAAGATCTGCCGCCACATAGCGCGGATTTGCCGTCTCGTCGGCAAGGACGAGAATCTCGCTTGGTCCTGCCACAGAATCTATGCTGACAAAACCATACACAGCCTTTTTCGCAAGGGCAACATAGATATTTCCGGGACCGACGATTTTGTCAACCCTCGGAATACTTTCTGTTCCAAAGGCAAGGGCTGCTATCGCCTGCGCACCTCCCGCCTTGTAGATTTCATCTGCTCCCGCTTCGCAGGCGGCGACCAGTGTGCTGATATGGACCTTTCCGTCTTTTCCGGGCGGTGTCGTCATAATGATACGGGGAACGCCGGCAACCTTTGCCGGAACAATATTCATCAGCACAGAAGAAGGATAAACGGCTTTTCCGCCGGGCACATAGACGCCGCAGGAAGAAATTGCGCTTACCTTCTGACCGAGCATCGTTCCGTCCGGCTGACTGTCAAACCAGCTGTAACGTTTCTGCTTCTCATGATAGCTGCGGATATTGGCAAGGGATCTCCGGATAATACGGAGAAGCTCCGGATCAATCAGACGGTAGGCTTCGTCTATCTCCTCTTTTCCGACACGGACGGATTCAGCGTCAATCCGGACCCCGTCAAAACGTTCTGTGTAGGAAAAAAGAGCCTCGTCCCCTCTTTCCTTTATCTGATTCAGAATCTCGTCGACGCGCCCGGCATATTCTGTGTAATGTCCGGGACTCCTTTTTAAAAGCTCGTCAAGAAGATTTTTTCTGCTGTCTTCATTTAATAGAATTGTTTTCATTTTGCCCTCCCCAGGAGATGTCTGAAATACCGGTTAAATATCCATACAACAGGAAGCTCGGCGATACAGACAAGAATAGCTACGCCCAGATTAAAGACTGGCTGCGTCATCGGAATCCATTTCTTTACAAAAAACATTCCTAATGATATATAGTATACCACGAAAAACGTGGCATGTGTACACATAATCACAAGAGAATTACGCCCCATCCAGCAAAGAGGACGGACAGGAGGCAGGCTTCCTGTCAGACAGAGAAGACCTGTAGAGGTACAAAGCGCTGACAAATAATGAAGCGGCGTAATATAAAGATAATGAAGATCAAAGACCGGAAGCTTCAGCGCCAGCCAGGCTCCGGGCAGAACAAGAAGAACACCCGGAAGAAAACAGAGTCTTCTTTCAGAAAGCTCTGTCCGTCGGGAAATTTTTTCTTCTGCCGCTGCCAGAACCCAGCCTGCAAGAAGGAAAGGCTGGGCGAGAAAGGCTCTTAAGAAGGTGATCAGAAGATCGAACCCGGCATAGCCCCAAAAAGATAAACTGAAATTCAGGTACTGATCTAAGCCCAGAAGTGAAGCCAGAAGACCGGAAACCGCCGCAAGGAATATTACAAAAACCCCGGACATTACAGGCCTGCATTTTTTCATCAGAATCAGAAAAGAAGCCGAAGCAATAAAATAAGCAGGAAGGAACCAGAGAATATGCACCCCGTAGCCTGTCGCCGTATCAAGATACTGCCGTGCAAGCGCTTCCCCGGACAGAAACTTTGGATCAAGCAGGCAGCTCACCGTATTCATTGTCAGAAGAATCAGCGAAAAGGAGACATAGGGGATCAGAATTCCCCTCGCCTTACTTTTGAGACTGTCCGGGAGGTTTTTGCTCTCTTCCCGTTTCTTATACGACAAAAAGCCGCCTATGACAAAGAAAAGCGGCATGTGAAAGGAAAAGATCCACCGGAGGGTAGTTTCCTCTATGTATTCAATATGACCCAGGACGACAAGAAAAATCCCGACGCCCTTTGCCATATCAAGATATGCAAGTCTCTTATTCTGCATCTCTTCCTCCATAAACGTTTTCTGAACCCGGAAAAGGGATTCAGGAAAGATGTTCCTTCAAATCATGTACCAGCCGGGTAATACGCTCAGATTCCAGCTTCATGCTGACCTGGTTGACAACCATACGGGCAGACAGGGGCATGATTTCCTCCAGAACCTGAAGTCCGTTCTCCCGAAGCGTAGAGCCTGTCTCCACGATATCTACAATGACGTCGGAAAGACCTACAAGGGGAGCCAGCTCTATCGAACCGTTCAATTTTATGATTTCCACCGTCTGATGCTTCTGATTATAAAAATAATCCTTTGCTATATCAGGATATTTTGTCGCAACACGTATCTGCTCCTGATGCGCAAGTTTTTCTTTTGCCAACTCGGGACCGCAGACACACATCCGGCATTTTCCAAAGCCCAGATCGAGAACCTCGTAAAGGCTTCGCCCTTCCTCAGCAAGCGTATCCTTTCCGACTACGCCGATATCGGCGGCTCCATACTCCACATAAGTCGGAACGTCCGGTCCTTTTGCAAGGAAAAATTTCAGTCCAAGCTCTTCGTTTACAAAAATAAGACGGCGGCTTTTGGGATCTTTCATTTCTTCGCAGGTGATGCCAGTCTGTTCCAGAAGCTCCAGCGTCTTCTGGGCAAGCCGTCCCTTCGTAAGAGCAAAGGTAAGATAGCGTTTTTCTGTTTTATCCTTCCTGCTGCCGTTCCTGCTGCCTGCAAGCGCATGGAGAAGCTGGTCGATAACAACTGCAAATCCGATGGCAGGAAGCTTCTGCCCAAAATGAGAAAGCAGGGCGTCGTAGCGTCCTCCCTTCGCGATAGGCTCTCCATGACCATAGGAATATGCCTGAAAAACAATTCCTGTATAATACTGATACTTGCTGAACATACTCAGATCAAAAACAATATAGTCCTCATAGCCCTTCTTTTTCAGTCCTTCATAGATATCCTCAAGACGCTGTATGGCTTCCAAAGCCCCGGCATTGTCTGTCAGCTCTCTCGCTCTTTCAATCACGCCGCAGGTTCCAAGAAGGGTACTCATTTCCAGAAAAGCCTCGCAGAGACCGGGCGCAAGACGATACTCGGACAAAAGCTCCTCCACTCCGAAACGGTTTCTGTCAGAAATCAGACGGCGGAGCTTTTCCTCTTCCTCAGGGGCGATTTGTGCTTCACGGACAAGAGCCTTAAAGAAACGAACCTGTCCGACACTTATCTGAAACTCCTGAAGCCCGGATTTCTGAAGGGCTTCGATCAGCAGAGAAATCATTTCCACGTCGGCGTCCGTGCTGCCGTCGCCCATAAGCTCTGCTCCGAACTGTGTCGTTTCTTTTAACCGTCCCTGATATTTGTCATAATTAATAAAAGTGTTTCCCATATAGCAGAGACGAATGGGCGTCTCGCTGTGAAAATATTTTGAGACTGCGCGGGCGATAGACGGCGTCATATCCGGACGCAGAACAAGCGTATTGCCGTCCCGATCGAAAAATTTATAAAGTTCCTCTTCCGGCACAGTTCCCACTTCACGGGAAAATACGTCG
This sequence comes from uncultured Lachnospiraceae bacterium, assembly GCA_963559965.1. Lineage (GTDB taxonomy): Bacteria > Bacillota > Clostridia > Lachnospirales > Lachnospiraceae > Laedolimicola. The sequence goes on from CAUWNO010000060.1 coordinate 7,073, forward strand.
AAAAACTCAAGCGTCGGCGTCTCGATGCCCTGGTATCCCTTTTCCGCCAGCACATGATACAAATGCTGCTGCAGCTCGAATTTCTGTACAAATTCATTTCCGTAGATATCTCTCACACCCTCAGGCGTATGCAAAAGCGGATTCAAATTCTTCATTTTCCATGCCTCCTGCCTGCGCGTTCCCATATAAAGATACTGCGCTTTATTAGTGATATATTATAGAATAATCAGGAAGACGAGTCAATCATCTTCTGTATCCCGTCCAGATAAGGTACGAGATAACCGCCGTGAGGCTTCAGAATAAACGAGGGGTCCAGCTCATCATAGCGAAAGCTTTTTCTTCCTCCCGCGGCAGCCCTGTCCCAGAATTCTTTCATCTGGGAATAAGAAAGATAATAAAGCGTATTTCTGTGACTGAAAAAGAGAATCAGAAAGGCGACACCGTTCTGACGCTCAAAATCCCCCATAAATTCTACCTGATGTGCATGGATATTCTGAAGCGGAAACGTATCCTTATCACACTCCTTGGCGTCAAAGCAGACAGGGATTCCCTGCACAGCTCCGATATAGTCCACCGTACTTTTCTGATCAAAATAGGCAAGCGTGATATGGCGGTGCTCCTTATCGATGCGGATTGGCGTAATAGGCGTAGGCACTTTCTGAATCAGAGCAAGTCCCTGCGACCTGTATTTTTCATTTGTACGATTAATGAGATCCTCCAGCGTAGATCCGCGAAGTCCTCTTGAATTCCATGTTGCCATAACGTATTGTTTCCTTACAGATAAGATGTCTCTATTTTAACGGTTTTCTGCCTGTATAGTCTAGTATAGAATCGTAAAAAATACAACAATTATCACCGAGAAAAGATTCCGCTGAAAAAAGTTATTACGGATAAAAAGACAGACGATACTTAACCGCAGCATCGTCTGTCTTTTTATTATCTTATATTCTTCTGCTCTTCCAGAACCCTGTGGATATGAAGAGCCAGGTACATGTTCTCCTGATTGCTGAGCGTCTGATGGAACTTATCCATGACGTAAATCTGAATCTTTTCTACACAGCCGAATTCTTCGCTGCATACGGCGTAAATCTGATCGTATAGAAGGTCTGATTTATCCTCCGGCAGGAGTTTCCGACTGACGAGACGCTGTGCAAACAACCGAAGATGTGTTACAAAACGGGAATACGCTGTACTGTCTTCCTGATAGCTGATTCCAAAGCTGTATTTTACGATATCCAGAAGATCGTTTACCGTTCCGGCTATCATAAGATTCTGGCTGTTGTACGGATGCTGATACTGCGCGTTAATAAAATGAAAAGCAATATTTCCGGCTTCATCCATAGGAATTTCCATGCCAAGCTGTTCATTCATCAGCGTCACGGCATACTCTCCCACCTGAAATTCATTCGGATTAAACTTTTTCATTTCCATGGTGTAGAAGTTCCTGAGCACAATTCCGTCCCGGACTCTCTGTGCGGCAAAAGAAAGATGATCGGTAAGGGACAGATAAATATGGTCCATCAGCTTCATATGAAAAACTTCTTCTGCATAATCGATCACGGTCTTTGCCAGCTCAAAGTATACGCTGTCTGTCTCTGACGCAAGACGGATGATATTCCGTGACATTTCCTTATCCTTTAAGATAAAGACCTTCTCGATTTCATTTTCCTGAAACTGATAGCCGATAGATTTCTGATAGCCGATCCCCTTTCCCATGAGAATGGTTTCCTGACCCTTCTCGTCAAGCGCAAGCACCAGCGAATTGTTCAGTACTTTAACTACACGCATGTTATCACAAGCTCTCCCCGTTTGTTTTAATTACATTCTGATACCAGTAAAAGCTGTCCTTCGGGATTCTTCCAAGATCTTTGAGATCAAAATCGTCGCGGTGGATGTAAATAAATCCATAGCGTTTGCAGAAGCCCTGATGGGAGCTTAAAAGATCCATGACGGACCAGGGACAATATCCCATCATTTCTACGCCGTCGCTGATCGCATCCTTGATCGCCTGGATATGACCCCGCAGATAGTCGATGCGGTAATCATCATGGATATGACCGTCCTCTGTCAGTTCATCAGCCATACCGAGACCGTTTTCCGTGATGATAAGAGGCAGGTGATAACGGCGGTAATATTCGTTCAGGACAATACGAAGTCCCATCGGATCGATCTGCGCTCCGTATTCGCTTGCCTGAAGATTGACATTTTTCTCATCCCGGCAGTAACCGTACTGATCAAAGTCCACCTCGTTGCCCCGGAAAACACGGGAGCCTGCAGGATGCTCTTCATCTGCCGGCAGATAGCTTGCGCAGAGGGTCCGGTAATAGTTCAGAGCGATATAATCGATTTTCGCACTCTTTAAGATCTTTTCATCTTCCGGCTCCATATGAGGAACGATATTTCTCTCCTCCAGATAGCGCATATAATAGCCCGGATATTCTCCGTTGATATGCATTTCCAGACAGTAATTTGTCTTGAACCAGTCGTTCATTTTTGCCGCCCAGACGTCCTCAGGCTTATTGGTGAGCGGATAAGTACAGGTAGAAGAAACAGCGGGAGCTGCTTTTCCTCCCTCTACAAGCTCATGGCAGGCATTGACTGCCAGCGCATGTCCGAGGAACATATGATAATCCATCTGCGCGCGCATCCGGTCGGCTTCCCATTCGTCCTCTGTATAGATGTTCATACGGTTATTAACGCGAATCATAAGATTCTGCTCGTTGATCATCTGCCAGTACTTGACTCTGTCGCCGAAAGCCTTGTAGCAGACGCGGGCATACCGCTCGAAGGCAAAGGCGCAGTCTCTTGACTCCCAGCCATTATATTTTTCTACAAGGGCATAGGGGAGATCGAAGTGGTAAAGCGTCACAAGCGGCATAATTCCCTGCTCTATCAGATAGTCGATGACCTGATTGTAGAAATCGATGCCCTTCTGATTTACTTCTCCGTCGCCGTCAGGAATGATACGCGCCCAGGAGAGGGAAAAACGATATGCTTTCATTCCCATCTCTTTCATCAGATCGATATCTTCTTTCCAGTGATGGTAGAAATCGCTGGCTACCTTACTGTCAGCCTGCTTGTCAGAACGCTGAAAGGAATTATAATCGGCAACCGTCATTCCTTTTCCGTCTTCATCCCATCCGCCTTCAATCTGAAAGGCGGATGAGGAAGCTCCCCAAAGAAAATTTTCAGGAAACTGATTTTTCATTGTTTATTCTCCTTTTTCCGTATGTATTACCGAACGGCACGGATAACAACCTGATTCTTGTCTGCGTGCTCCGCAGGAATTCCTGTTACCTGCGCAAAGTCTTCGGTATTGGAAATGATGACACTTACAGTTGTATCGTGACCGGCAGCCTTGATCTTGTCCATATCAAAGGTAACGAGAAGGGTTCCCTTCTTTACCTGATCGCCTTCGTTTACATGCTTCTCAAAGCCTTCTCCGTTCATAGCAACCGTATCCATACCGATGTGGATAAGAAGCTCTGTACCGTCCTGGAGCTTAAGTCCCATAGCGTGAAGCGTCGGGTAAAGAACAGAAACTGTACAGTCAGCAGGAGCCGTAACCTCGCCCTTGGACGGAAGGACAGCGATGCCCTGTCCGAGAGCGCCGGAAGCAAATACTTCATCAGGAACTTCATTTAAAGGATAAGCCTTTCCTTCTACAGGAGAAGCAATCTCTACTGTCTCGCCAGATACTGCCTTTTCTGCACCATCGTTTTTGAGCTCTACGCCTTTAACGTCTGCTCCTTTTACATCTACATCTTCAAAGCCTACAAGATAAGTCAGAATGGCAGCTCCGAAGAAGGCAACGCAGATACCGATAACGTATGCCATAAACTGACCGAAGCTTGTTCCTTCGCCATAGTAAGACATGATAGTCAGAATACCGTTGTTTGCAAAGCCGGTATTTACAGCCTTGCCGATACCCATAATTCCACCGCCGACAGCTCCGGCGATTACTGCGCATACCATGGGTTTCTTTAGACGGAGGTTACATCCGTAAATAGCAGGCTCTGTGATACCAACCAGCCATGCAGACAGAGATGCGGAAGCCGCTACCTGCTTAAGCTCTTTGCTCTTCGTTTTCAGCATGACACCAAGGGCTGCGCCTGCCTGAGAGAAGTTTGCTGCACCTGCAAAACACATCAGAGTGTTTGTTCCTGTAAGAGCTACGTCGTTAAGACCGATAGGCAGCAGGGCTCTGTGCGCACCGAAGATAACGCATACGCCCCAGAGACCTCCGACGATGATACCTCCGAGTACCGGGCTGAAGCCGTAAAGAGCTGTGTAAAGCCACTGAATAATATAACCAACATAGATTCCGACCGGTCCTACTACAACCAGCATTACAGGAACCATAATAATCAGAGAAAGTCCGGGAACAAGAATAAGCTGCAGGATTTCCGGAATTACTTTCTTCAGCAATTTCTCCAGGAAATACAGCACGATTACGCCCAGAAGAATCGGTATTACAGATTCTGTGTAGGCAAATACCTTACTGGATTCTCCTACTGTAAACGCCATCTTGATAACGGGAAGACCAAAGATGGTAGAGGAAGTCGCTACATCCTGTACCAGGGCGTCAATCGCCGGGTGACAGATAAAAGCTCCAAGCATCATGGACACAACGGTACTGCACTTAAGAGCTTTTGCAGCTGTGTAAGCCAGGAAAATCGGCATAAAGTAGAAAATGACGTTGCTGGCTGTATTCATGATGATGTAGGTGCTGTTTGCTGTATCAAAGCCCGGAACCTTCGCAAAGGCAGCAAGAAGACCCTTGATAAGACCTGCCGCTGCGATCGCCGGTACGAGCGGTGTGAAAATCTCTGTGATTTTCTGAAGAATCAGATTGCCGAGAGGCTGCTTCTGCTTCGGTACGCTTGTCTCCTCTGCGGAAGAACCGGCAGCTGCTTCGTCGCCTACGAGAGCAACCGTTGCGTCATAAATCTTTGTAACCTTTGCGCCGCAGACTACCTGGAACTGGCCGCCTGATACGACTACGGAGATTACTCCCTCCAGGTGCTCTACTACTTCTTTGTTTGCCTTGCTCTCATCTTTAAGAACAAAACGCAGCCGTGTAAAACAATGCGTAACCTGTTTTACGTTTGATTTTCCGCCCACATTGTCGAGAATGTCCTGAGCGATTTTCTTGTAATCCATAACCTTCACTCCTTCTTTCTCTGCCCTTTGCCGTACGGCGGGCAGTTTTCACTTTTTTGAAAGACAAAGACTTAAGGATCACATGAAGCAAGAAGCATACAAAAAAAGATCCGATAAAAATGCGTAAACGGAATACCCAAAAGGTATCATCCAGTTCTGACATTTCCATCCGATCTTGC
>CAUWNO010000061.1:0-12362 GCA_963559965.1 uncultured Lachnospiraceae bacterium
CAGACGTTTTCTGTTTTTGAGCAAGCTCTTCTATCTTTGAAAAAGCGAAAGGAAGGGGAGCTGTAAAGCTTTTTTCAGAAAGCCCCGCCAAAGCTCCTGAAAGAGCGGGAAGCTCCAGCCTGTATGCGTGAAGAAGCTGGCAGGTAAGCCCTGCCTCTTTTCTGAAATACGCATTAATCTCCGGAAGACCGTACTTCGGATCACCAATAAGAGGATGTCCGAGACTTGCCAGATGCGCTCTGATCTGATGGGAACGCCCTGTGATGAGATTAATTTCCAGACAGGTAAAGGTACGTCCGAAAAGCCGGATCTCTTTCAGGGGAATATATTCTGTGCAAATCGGAAGTGCATCCTTTTCTTCTTTTTTAAGAATCCGGACCTGATTGGTCTGCTCATTCTTGATAAGCCACCCTTCCACCCGTTGTTTTTTTGTGATGGAACCAAGGGCGATGCTCCGGTAATACTTGTGGAGATTCCGGCTGCGGAAAAGCTCGTTCAACTCCTGAAGTCCCGGAAGCGTTTTCCCTGCCGTTACAAGTCCGCTTGTATTCCGGTCAAGGCGGTTGCAGATGGCAGGATGAAACGAAAGAAGATCGTCGTTTGTAAGCTGTCCGGAGCGCAGAAGATACTCTGTAAGATATTCCACAAGAGAAATGTCGGAAGGCTTTGCCTTCTGGGAAAGAAGCCCTGCCGGTTTATTAAAAAGAATGACATGAGCATCCTCGTAAATAATATCAGGTCGGAGCTTATCCGGGAGTTTTATGGAATCCTTAGAAGAAGGGCGCTCCATGAAACCTTCAATAGTCTCCTCAGAAAGAAACAGACGAATCTCGTCTCCTGAGGCAAGACGTTCATTTCCCTGTGCCTTTTTCCCGTTGAGCGTAATATTTTTTTTGCGGAGCATTTTATAGAAAAAGGAAGACGGAGCCTTTTTCATATATTTGGACAGGAGCTTATCGAGACGCTGTCCCGCTTCATTCTCTTTTACTGTAAGAAGACGCATGAATAATTCCTTTCTTTCACACAGAGTCTGCGGGCAGGCGTGGCTTTGTACGCGCGCGCAGAACCTGTGTAAGTAATAAGAAGATGTTCTTACAGAGAAATGGAAAGGATAAGCTCTCTGATAAACTCTTCCTTCGTCAGATCGGGATAACGTTCATCAGGTGTAAACGCTTGCTTTTCCTTCTCCTCTTCTTTTGAGGCAAGCACATCCACACGATCAAGATACTGCTTCAAATCCGGGAAAAAATGAACGTGAACGCTTCCAAGTCCGTTCTGTTTCAGCACAGAAGCAACATGTTCCTGCGCAGACTTTAAATCAGAGGCAGGAAGCGTTGCGTAGCCTGCCGCCTCATTTCCGCGAACCACAAGACTGTGAACCGGATAATTTTTATCGTAAGTAGTCAGAACAAGCTCATAAGCCCGGCAGAGCTTTCCGGCGTGTTCCTCTATCTCTCTGTAAAGCTCCTCCGGAATCGAACGGCGCTTCCAGAACATAATCACATTTACAAGCTCCTTACAGGCGGGAAGAGCTCCCACAAGGGCGATGATCGTAAAATAATTCTGTTTTCCCTTTGTCGTAATATAGCCGACAGTAAAAATTGCAGCCGGCAGCAGAAAATAAATAAAGGTTTTTAAAAGCTGCGCCCTTTTGTGCGCGTTTGTATAGCCGAAGCTTCCTTTTTCCACACGTCTCATAGCAGCTTCTCCCACTCCGCCTCACGGAAACCTGTAAGTACCGCGTTCTCTGTCACAAGAATCGGACGCTTTACCAGCATCCCATCTCCGGCAAGAAGACGATACTGCTCATCTTCTGTCATAGATGCAAGTTTTTCCTTCAGATTCATATTCTTATAAAGAAGACCGCTGGTATTAAAAAACTTTTTCAGGGGAAGTCCGCTTTTCTGATGCCATTTTCTCAGTTCTTCCTCCGTCGGATTCTCTTCCTTTATATTTCTTTCCTCATATTCAGCCCCGTTTGCATCCAGCCATTTTTTTGCCTTCTGACAGGTGGAACAGGGAGGATAAAGTAAAACAAGTGCTTTCATTTTTTATTCTCCTTTTTGCATCATAAATCATGTCCGCTTTTATCTTATTCTATTTTTCTATATTTTACAAGTAATAGTTCTTGACAAAAAGAGAATGATCGTCCATAATGAACATTGTTCAGTTTGGAGGTGAATGAATATGAATACTGTAATAACTTCAAGGGAGGCTATTCTGGAAACCTGCCGCTCTCTGATAAAAGAAAAAGGCTGGGACGCCGTCAATATCCGCTCTGTGGCAGCAGCCTGCGGCGTTTCGGTAGGTTCCATATATAATTACTACAGTTCCAAATCCGATCTTATCGCAGCGACTGTAGCAAGCGTCTGGTTTGATATTTTTTACATAAAAGGAAGCCGAACAGAAGCTTCCAGTTTCTATGAATATATCAGCTGGATTTACCATTGTATGGAGGAAGGCGAAAAAAAATATCCGGATTTCTTTACGCTTCACACCGTGAGTCTCCTTGGTAAGGAAAAAGAAAAGGGGAAAGAGATGATGGAGCAGTCCTGGAATCATATGAAAAAAGGACTTCTCTTTGTGCTGGAACAGGACCCGCATATTCGCAAGGAAGTGTTTGACAGTGTGTTTACAGCAGAGAAACTGGTAGACATGGTATTTTCGCTGATCCTGGCGTCGCTTCTTCAAAAGGAGTACGACTGCTCTGCCCTTCTGGAAGCCATACGAAGAAGTCTCTATTACAAAAACGATACCGAAAATTAACAAAAATAAAAGATAAAAGAAGAAACGATAAAAATAAGTGATAGAAAGGATACAAAAATGCAGGCTATTGTTGAAACATTATTTGATACCGTATATCTTATCTCCGTCATCACCATAGGAATTCTGATGATCCGAAAGGGAACGCAGAAACAGTACAGACTGTTTGGAATTATGGCTGTCGTTCTCGGAGCCGGAGACTCCTTCCATCTCGTTCCCCGGGCGCTGGCGCTTTGTACGACAGGACTTGAAAATTTCACAACTGCTCTGGGAACAGGAAAGTTTATCACCTCGATCACCATGACTGTTTTCTATATTCTTCTTTACTATGTATGGAGAAGCCGTTATCAGATAGAGGAAAAGAAAAATCTGACCGTTCTCGTCTATCTTTTATCCGGAGCAAGAATCCTTCTGTGCCTCTTCCCCCAGAACGAGTGGCTCAGCGCATCCGCTCCTCTCTCATGGGGAATTATAAGAAATATTCCCTTTGCGCTTCTCGGTCTTCTTATTATTGTGCTTTTCTACAATGAAGCAAAAAGAAGACAGGACAAGAGCTTCCGCTTTATGTGGCTTACGATTGTGTTAAGCTTTGGCTTTTACATTCCCGTCGTACTCTGGGCTGACGCCATTCCGATGATCGGAATGCTGATGATTCCGAAGACCTGCGCTTACGTCTGGACCGTTCTTATCGGATATAACAGTATGAAAAATGAGGAGGTGTAAGGTCTTCTGAATATAAGTCAAGGCTAGCGGCTAAGTCAGTGGCTTGTTCTGTCCCTGAAGAGACTTATTCTGTGATGAATGAAATCAGAGAAATTTTACAAAGCGCACGTCAAAGTGTAGCAATACAGGTTAATACGGAGCTTTACGATACCGGCTTTCTGTAAATGTGATTTGTAAGACTCGCAACTCCTGCTTTATCTGTCTTAGGTTGGTCTGCCGCGCATGATAAGTTCTACCTTTTGCTGTAAGATCAGAAAACAACCTCCACTGCGGACGCGCTCTTATTTTCCATGAGCCCATCTCAAAAAAGTATCCTGTGCAATAGAAAGCTGTCTGGCTGCCTCCCGGGAGGTGATTTTCTGATTCTCCCAGTCCGTTTTCAGCTTCCAGAACTCTTCCGGAACTGTCTTGCGCGGTCTGCCAAACCGTACGCCCCGCAGTTTGGCTGCCGCAATCCCTTCCATCTGCCGCTGGTGGATATTTTCACGTTCTGTCTGCGCCACATAAGAGAGAATCTGTAATACCAGATCAGCCACAAACGTTCCGATCAGATCGTTTCCTGCTTTTCTGGTGTCCAAAAGTGGCATATCCAGCACAACAATATCCGCCTGCTTTTCTTTTGTAATAACACGCCATTGTACCAGAATTTCTTCATAATTACGCCCCAGACGATCGATAGATTTTATGACGAGGAGATCGCCGGAGCGTATTTTTTTCAATAGTTTCTTATACTGCGGTCGATTGAAGTCTTTTCCGCTGAGTTTATCCATATAAATATTTTCTTCTGTCACCGGAAACTCCTTCAGTGCAATCAGCTGCCGATCCTCATTCTGTTCTTTTGTAGACACCCGGACATATCCGTAAATTTTGTTTCCCATAAAAAATTCCTCCTTAAAATAATTGTCTTTTAGAGTTCACATTTACCCATGACATTATTTTAAAGGAGGAACTATAAAACGGCAGACAATTCCGGCTTCTGCAAGAACATGTATGCTCTATCTTTATCGCGATGATAATATAGTACGTGGATACAAAAAATACAACGATCTTTGGGTGAATTACAACATTTTATACGCGGATCTTTGCTTTTTTGGAAAAATAATTCTTCTGCTTCTCTTAGCTTCCTTACCGTCCGCAGTCTCCGTGTCTGCAGGTATGACCTTCTCCATGCTCGTGATGATGACCGTGACCGCCGCAGCTGTGACCTTCGCCGTGCTCATGATCGTGGTGATCGCATTTGACGTCGGGATTGTAGGCAAGGGTTCCTTTTGCAAGAGCTTCCACCGCCTCGTCGGCGCTTCCGCTCGTTCCGCCGTACAGCCTGATTCCTGCTTCAGCGAGAGCATTCTGAGCGCCCATGCCGATGCCGCAGCAGATAAGAGTATCAACATCCTGATCCTTCAGAAAAGCGGCAAGCGCGCCGTGACCGCTTCCGTTTGTATCAACAATCTGCTCTTTTGTGATCTTTCCATCTTCTACATCGTAAATTTTAAACTGCTCGGTATGACCGAAATGCTGAAATATCTGACCATTTTCATAAGTAACTGCAACTCTCATCTCATTCTCTCCTTTTCCTTCTAAGGTCTGTGTTCCGGAGGCATAAGCCGCAAGCGACTCTGCTCTTCTGCACTCCTGACGGCATACGTCGGCAGTTCCATCGCACAGGCAGTAATGACCTCCGAAAATCAGCAGAGTTTTTCCATTCACAAGGCTGTCCGCCAGCTTGCCTCTTGCAGATTCATAGATCTCCGTCACAGTCGTCCGTGAAATATCCATCTGCTTTGCGCACTGTTCATGCGTCAGCTTTTCCAGATCAATCAGGCGAATTGTCTCATATTCGTCAAGAGAAAGCGTCACGCTCTCTTTTGAGGGAATCCCCTGGGGGATAAAGCTGTCGTAAGAGGGTTCGGAACAGATTCTTCTTTTTCGGCTTGGTCTTGCCATATGCTCATCTCCTGTTATTTCCGACATATGTCGAAAATAATATAACATAATTCTGTAAAAAAAGCAAGCGCTGTCAGAAAACTTTCGTTTCCTTTCAGCGCCTGCCGTCAAAAACTTTTTATATCAGAATTTTACATACCAGAAACTATGATTCTGCGCAGCCGACTCCCTTCGGAAGCTCAGCGTCTGCTGGAACGTACTTCCTTGAGATAATTGTAAATCGTATAATTTGTAACGCCGAGAAGCTCGGCAACATATTCTACGGCTCCTTTAACGTCGAAGATCCCTTTGCTTTCCATCTTCTGTACGAGAGAAAGCTTGTCGTCTTTCTGCATATATGCCACCGGCTTCTGAAGCAGCTCCAGCTCAGATTTCACCATAGATTCCATCACGTCGCTGATGTCGTGGGCGAAAATTTCTTCCGCCGGTACAGAATTAGTCGGAGGCTCTGAAAAAGAGGACAGCTCCTGGGCAAGCTTCGAGGCTACGATAAAATCTGTCAAATCCTGATTGATGCACAGACTTCCGATAATATGACCGGAATCGTCGCGGATAAACAGAGTGGAAGAACGAAGAACCCTTCCGTCCGGCATGGTGTTTCTGTAATTGATGCTGTTTGGAACATTATCGCCGTGAAGCTTGAGAAGCTGCAGCAGATAGTTGGTCGCCGGACCGCCAATTTTTCGATTTGTTACATTACCAAATACAGCTACGATAGAATCTTCCACATGACTCAGGTCGTGCAGAAGCACTTCATAGCGGCTGCCGAGCATAAGGGATAAGCCCTCCGCCAGCTGAAGCGCCGCCCGCAGATTTGGATGAAGTTCCTGTTCTTCCATAATACTCCCCCGTTCATAAGTTATTATTTTGTAAGTCCCTTTTCTTCCACAAGAAGCTGGATTCCTTTTTCCAGACGGTTCAGTCCTTCTTCAAGAATAGCTCTGCTTGTGGCAAAGCAGATACGGATATAACCCTCGGAACCGGCTCCGAAGAATTTTTCTCCGCCGGAAACTACGGCAATTTTTGCATTCTTCTTCATATATTCTACAAACTCTTCGCTTGTCATCTGGAAGCTGCGGATATCCACATAAAGAAGATAGGTCGCATGCGGCTTGTAGGCATGAAGAAGAGGCATTTTATTCAGGCGTTCTACCGCGTAATCACGGTTTGCCTTCAGATGCGCAAGGAACTCGTCCACCCAGTAGTATCCCTGATCCATGCACGCCTGTCCTGCTATCTGGGAAATGGAAGCGATACCGCCCGCCGTCGTCAGAACGGCAGACTTGTCGACCATTTTCTGGAACAGTTCTTTGTCTGTACCGTAAACGCAGCCGATTCTGAGACCGGCAAGTCCGAAGCTCTTAGAGAAGCCGAATACGGAAAGAACACGGCGGCATCTCTCATTTCCGAGGGAATAAATACTTAAATACTTTTCCTCCGGGAAAACGATGTCCGACCAGATCTCATCGTTCATAATATAGAGATCGTACTTTTCGCAGAGCGACATGATATGCTCCAGATCCTCCGGACGGTATAACACGCCGAACGGGTTGTGCGGATTGCACAGACCAATCATTCGTGTCTTCGGCGTAATGTAGCTTTCCAGCTCGGACAGATCAATATATCCGTCTTTCAGGCGCGCCGGGAAAAGAACTACCTTTCCGCCTGCGGCAAGACAGGATTCGCGGAACAGATAGTCTACCGGATCAAAGACAATCATCTCATCTCCGGGCTTCAGGATCGTCTCGGCAATCACATACATACCGCGCGCCGCGCTGTCGATAGGAAGAATCAGCTCCGGATCAATCTCCTCTCCCTTTCTTTCGCGAAGTCCTCTGGAAATGCTTTCGCAGAACTCGGGGTATCCCATCTTCGGCGTATAGGAGAAATAACCGTCTTCAATATAGTCGATCATGGCTTTGCGGATCTCCGGCGCAACCGGGTAATCCGGATCTGCCGCCGTCAGAGGGATGACGCCCTCGTCAACCTCTGCCCAGCGGTAATTGTAAGCCCTTTTCTTCAGTACATCCAGCTTTACCTTGTTGTCGTCAAACAGTCCCATATTTAAGCCTCCTCTGTATAAGCGATAGCCTCTACCTCGCAGAGAACTCCCTTGGGAAGCGTCTTTACTGCTACGCAGGAGCGCGCGGGGCTGCTTACGAAATATTTCTCATAAATACTGTTGAATACAGGGAAATCATTCATATCGGCAAGGAAACAGGTTGTCTTAATCACCTTTTCCAGGGAGGATCCGCCTGCCTCAAGAACAGCTGCCACATTTTTGCAGGACTGCTCTGCCTGCTCTACGATTGTGCTTCCTGCTATCTCTCCTGTCTCCGGAACTACAGGAATCTGTCCTGATGAAAACACGAGATTTCCGAAGCTCATTCCCTGAGAATACGGTCCGATTGCTGCAGGTGCTTTTGTAGTAGATATCTTTTTCATTTCTATTTCCTCCAGTTTTTTCTAGTTCATGTTACCATATTTTTCTTTGTATCGCAATTCCCTTTTATTCCATATCAAGATGGCAGGCAACCTGTGTTCCGTCAGCCATTGTCCGAAGAACCGGCTTCTCCTTTTTGCAGATATCCATGCAGAAGCTGCAGCGCGGATGGAACGGACAGCCGGAAGGCGGATTAACAGGGCTGGGAATATCTCCTGTCAGAAGAATTCTCTCACTCTTATCCGCGCCTTTGATATTCGGAATTGCAGAAAGAAGCGCCTTTGTATAAGGATGGCGTCTCTTTTCATAAATCATTTCCTTTGTTCCAATCTCGACGATATTTCCCAGGTACATAACCATAACCCGGTCGCAGAAGTGCTTGATAATACGCAGATCATGGGAAATGAACATGTAAGTAAGCTCAAACTCCTTTTTAATATCCTGCATCAGATTGATAACCTGAGCCTGAATAGAAACGTCAAGGGCGCTGACCGGCTCGTCGCATACAACAAACTCCGGGCTTAAAGCGATAGCGCGGGCAATTCCGACACGCTGGCGCTGTCCGCCGGAAAATTCATGGGGATAACGGTAAATATGCTCCGGACGAAGACCTACGCAGGCAATCAGGCGGGTAACATTGTCATAAATTTCTTCCCGGCTCATCTGCGGATGATGAATCTGATACGGCTCCGCAAGGATCTGGAAGACTGTCTTTCTCGGGTCAAGGGAAGCGTAAGGATCCTGGAAAATAATCTGCATCTCTTTTCTGAGAGCGCGCATATCTTTCTTTTTTATCTTGGACAAATCCTGTCCCTTAAATGTAACGCTTCCTGATGTGGGCTGAATCAGATTCAGTACGAGACGTCCCGTCGTGGACTTTCCGCAGCCTGACTCTCCTACGACGCCCAGTGTTTCTCCTTTAAAAATCTGAAAGCTGATATCGTCTACCGCTTTTACGACCTTGTTTTTTTCGCTTGTCGGAAAATACTTTTTCAGATTTTTAACATCTGCCAGTACTTCGCTCATTTTTCATACCTCCTGCATCTGACCTGACGTCCCCCTTCCAAATCTGTAAGCGGGATTCTCTCTTTTTCACATTCAGGACAGGCAAACTGACAGCGCGGCGCAAAACGGCAGCCTGCGGGCATGTCGTAAAGGCTGGGAACCAGTCCTTCCAGTGTTCTCAATCTTTCCACATCCTCATTGACGTCAGGAATGGAATTCATCAGTCCTATCGTATACGGATGCTTCGGATCGTCAAAAAGCTCTCTCGTTTTTGCTTTTTCCACAATATCGCCTGCGTACATGACGGCAACCTCGTCAGCCATCTCTGCAATTACGCCGAGATCGTGGGTAATAATGATGATCGACATATTCAGTTTTTTCTGCAGATCTTTGAGAAGATCAAGAATCTGAGCCTGAATCGTCACATCAAGAGCCGTCGTCGGCTCGTCGGCAATCAAAAGCTCCGGATCTCCGGCGAGAGCCATGGCAATCATGACACGCTGACGCATTCCTCCGGAAAGCTGATGGGGATATTCCTCCACACGTTTTTTTGCCTCGGGGATTCCTACCAGCTCAAGCAGCTCTATCGCCCGTTCTCTTGCAGCCTTCTTATCCATGCCTTTGTGAAGCATCAGCGACTCTTCGATCTGATATCCGATGGTAAATACGGGGTTCAGAGAAGTCATCGGCTCCTGAAAGATCATGGAAATTTTATTTCCGCGCAATTTGCGCATTTCTTTCTCTGAAAGCTTCAAAATATCCTGTCCGTCGAACATGATGCTTCCGCCCTCGTATTTTCCCGTAGCCGGGTCCACAAGGCGCATGATAGAAAGACTTGTTACGCTTTTTCCGCAGCCCGACTCTCCTACGATACCAAGCACTTTTCCTCTGTCAAGGGAAAAGGTGACGCCGTCCACGGCTTTTCCTATTCCTGCGTCTGTATAAAACCAGGTTTTTAAATCTTTTACCTCTAACAAACTCATTTTCCGGTCCTCCTCAGCCAATATGTATCTCATGTGCGGTATGAGACAGATTTTCCACGCCGTCCTCTGTCACAAGCACATCGTCTTCTGTGCGTACGCCGCAGTCTCCCGGAAAATACAGACCTGGCTCTACAGTAAATATCATGCCCGGCTTCAGCACCGTCTCGTTTCCGATGACGATACGGGGACATTCGTGAATCTCAAGCCCGATTCCGTGACCGAGACCCCGCAAAGCATATTCGTCCAGATTTTCACGAAGGAACACCTCCCGGTGCGCGTCTTCCACGTCCTTTGCCAGTACGCCCGGTCTGATAGCTGCTATCGCCTTATCCTGCGATTCCTGTACAAGATTAAAAATACGCATATGTTCTGCGGAAACGTCTCCGAACAACAGTGTTCTTGTCATATCGGAACAGTATCCGTCCTTCGTTACGCCAAAATCGACGACTACCATATCGCCGTTTTCTATTTTTTTCGTAGTCGGGAAGGCATGCGCAAGCGCTCCTCTTGCTCCGCTTCCTACGATAGTGCCGAAGCCCATGGCTTCCGCTCCTTCTTTGGAGACAAGATAGTGAAGCTCGTCAGCCAGATCCTTTTCTGTCATTCCGATCTGAAGTCTCGGCAGAAGCTTTTCAAATCCCGCTTCCGCAGCGGCGATTGCCTCTCTCGTACATGCGATTTCTTCCGCATCTTTTATCATTCTCTGTTCAAGAAAGTATTCCTGCTCAAAGACAATCTCTACATTTCCCATTTTTTCTTTCAGAGGGAAATAATCTCCAACCGTCATGCAGCCTTCCATTACCATACGGGTAATTCCCATACGCTTTACCGTCTCTGCCACAAGGTTCAGGCGGTTTGCCGCATGCTCGATAATCTCTGTCTCGGAGGTCTGCTGTATCGCCTGCTCTGTGTAGCGTTTATCCGTGACAAGCGCAGCCTGATCCTCTGTAATAATGAGGTAACCGTTGCTTCCCGTAAATCCGGAAAAGTAACGCCTGTTTTCATAAGAGGTAAACATCGCGCCGTCCAGCTGATGCTCTCTCAGATAACTGCGAACGCCCGAAAGCCGTTTCCTGTAAATTGTCGTTTTATCCATGTTGTCTCCTTATTTCTTCTGCTTGGCGTCCAGAGCGTCGCGAAGACCGTCTCCAATAAAGTTGATACTCAGCACGGCAAGGAAGATGCAGGCACCTGCCGGAACCCACTGCCACGGACGCTTGGTCAGCGTAGCAAGATTGTTTGCCTCCATCAGCATATTTCCCCAGCTTGCCGTCGGGAGCTGAACACCGCAGCCCAGGTAGCTCAGGGAAGCCTCTGTCAGGATAGCTCTCGCCATCTGCATGGTAGCCTCTACAATAATCGGAGCCATAATATTCGGAATTACATGAGAGAAAATAATTCTGAAATCTGTCGCACCCAGTGAAACAGCCGCCTGAACGTATTCCATCTCACGCACTCTTAAGATCTCGCCTCGCACAAGGCGGGCCGTACCTGTCCAGTTACACAGACCTATGACAATCATAACATTGTAGATACTTGGCTTCAGCAGTGTTGCGATAATAATAATCAGGAACATGACGGGGA
This sequence comes from uncultured Lachnospiraceae bacterium, assembly GCA_963559965.1. GTDB lineage: Bacteria > Bacillota > Clostridia > Lachnospirales > Lachnospiraceae > Laedolimicola. The sequence continues at coordinate 11,446 of CAUWNO010000061.1, forward strand.
AACAGTTTACCACGTCTACACAGCGCATGATAATCATGTCGGCTACGCCTCCAAAGTATCCGGATATGGAACCAAGGATAATACCGATCACGGTAGAAATGCCGACAGCTACAAGACCTACGCTCATGGACACTCTTGCCGCATACACAAGACGGCTGAATTCATCACGTCCAAGGCTGTCTGTTCCAAGAATCGTACCGCTCTCGGAAGGCGACATGTTTTTCATTACGGCAGGTCCGTTCATCAGGCTGACATAAGGGTCGTTCTGTGCCAGCAGGGGAGCAAAAATTGCTGCAAGAATCATCAGAAGGATGACTGCTGTTCCGACAAGAGCCAGTTTATTTTTCCGGAACCGTTTCCACGCATCCGTCTTAAAGAGATTTTGTCTTTTCTTAAATTTTGTCTTTTTCTTTTCCATCAGATATCTCCTTTAATAACGGATTCTGGGATCTACAAAGGAATACATAATATCCGCCAATAGATTTCCCAGCAGTACAAGAACGGCTGTAAACAGTGTCAGTCCCATCAGAATCTGGTAATCGCGGTTGTTAATCGCCTCGACGCCCAGGAGTCCCATTCCCGGCCAGCCGAATACCTTTTCTGTAATATAAGCTCCTCCGAACAGGTTGGGAATAGACTGTCCGAAGATGGTGATAACAGGAATCAGAGAGTTTTTAAGAGCGTGACGGTAAATGACGATCTTTTCAGAAAGACCCTTTGCGCGGGCAGTCCTGATATAATCCTGATTCAGCGTTTCGATCATACTGGAACGCGCGAAACGCGTTACTGTCGCTATGTTGCTCAAAGACATTACAAGCGCCGGCATAATCAGATATTTGAGCTTATGCAGCACCAGGGCAATTCCCGTACCATGGAAGGTACTGGATCCAAAGCCTGAGGTGGGAAGCCAGTTCAGC
>CAUWNO010000062.1:0-12142 GCA_963559965.1 uncultured Lachnospiraceae bacterium
CCACAGAATACTTAAGACTGTTACAAAAACGGAGACAGCCGCGCAGAAAATTTTTGGAGAAATACGATCAAATACTCCTTTTCTGCTCAGATATACGATCAAAAAGAAGATCAGTGCGAAAAAGACAATATGAGCAGGAACAAAATCCATGCGGTATTCCGGACGCTCCGCAAAGGAAGACTCCGCCGTAAAATACGCCGTCCCAAAAAAACTTATCACTGTAAGAAAACCCATCATCAGAGCAGAAAGCCAAAATACGATCAAATCAGCTCCCCGCAGAAGTTTTTCTCTCATCCTGCTCTCCCATAAAAAATTACTTTGAATTTCTTCCCGTGCTCACAGTCTGACAGCATAAAATCTGCCGCGCTCTGTTCAGACGATATAGAAATTCAAAGTAATTATAGTATAAACTGTCCTGTTTGTCACCTGATCATTTTTCTTCCGGTTCGTCCTCTTCCGAATCGTCCCTGTTCATCTGCTCTCTTACTTTGGCGATGCTGGCAATCGATACGTTTTCAGCGTCCACATCCATCAGCTTTACGCCGGAAGCAATACGACCCACTACAGAAATTCCGCTGCAGGGAATACGGATAATGATTCCTTCCGTTGTAATCAGCATCACTTCATTGTCTTCATTTACTGCCTTGGCGCCGACTACATTTCCTGTCTTCTCCGTAATCTTATAACATTTTACGCCCTTTCCTCCCCGGTTCTGGGCTGTAAATTCTTCCATAGACGTACGTTTTCCAAGACCCTTTTCTGAAGCCACAAGGAGATAATCACCCTGCGTGTGAACCTGCATAGCCACAACCTCGTCCTGATCGGTCAGATTCATTCCGATTACGCCCATCGATACACGACCTGTCGCTCTTACATCGGTTTCATGGAAACGGATGCACATACCGAATTTCGTGATCAGGAAGACGTCCTGATGATTGTCGGTATATTTTACCTCGATCAGTTCATCGTTATCGCGTAAATTGATGGCAAGAAGACCGGTCTTCTTCACATTCGCATATTCCAGAATCGAAGTTTTCTTTACGAGACCGTTCCGCGTAGCCATGAAGAGGTATTTTCCTTCATCGTACTCACGGATAGGAATTACGGCTGTAATCTTCTCGCCCGGCTGAAGGGAAAGAAGGTTAATGATAGCCGTTCCTCTCGAGGTTCTTCCGGCTTCCGGAATCTCATATGCCTTGAGACGGTAGACTTTTCCTGTATTGGTAAAGAACATCAGATAGTGATGGGTCGTCGTCATCATCAGATCTTCGATATAGTCCTCACTGATGGTCTGCATTCCCTTGATGCCCTTCCCTCCGCGGTTCTGGCTTCTGAAATTATCAGTAGTCATTCTCTTGATATATCCGAGATTTGTCATGGTAATCACGACATCCTCTTCCGGAATCAGATCCTCCATGGAGAAATCAAAGGCATCATATCCGATATGGGTGCGGCGCTCGTCGCCGTATTTTTCCGCAATAATCAGAATCTCTTCTTTGATAACCCCAAGAAGTTTCTTCTCATCTGCAAGGATGGCTTTCAGATATTCTATCTGCTCCATCAAAGACTGATATTCTGCCTCAAGCTTTTCTCTTTCCAGACCTGTCAGCGTACGAAGACGCATATCTACGATAGCCTGAGCCTGAATCTCATCCAGCTCAAAGCGCTCCATCAATCCCTGCTTCGCTATCTGTGTGGAACGGGAACTGCGGATAATTTTTATTACCTCGTCAATATTATCCAGCGCAATCAGAAGTCCCTTTAAAATATGCGCTCTTTCTTCCGCCTTATTCAGCTCGTACTTTGTTCTTCTTGTTACCACGTCTTCCTGATGAAGAAGGTAATACTTCAGCATATCAAGAAGATTCAGAATCTTAGGCTCATTATTTACAAGAGCAAGCATAATGACGCCGAAGGTATCCTGCAGCTGCGTGTGCTTGTAAAGCTGATTAAGGATTACATTGGCATTTACATCTTTTCTCAGCTCGATATTGATACGCATTCCTTCACGGCTCGATTCGTCGCCGATATAGGTGATTCCGTCTATTCTCTTCTCTTTTACGAGATCTGCGATCTTTTCGATAAGACGCGCTTTATTTACCATATAGGGCAGCTCTGTTACGACAATCCGGCTCTTTCCGTTGCTCATCGCTTCGATGTTCGTCACAGCGCGCACGCGTATCTTTCCGCGGCCTGTCCGGTAAGCCTCCTCGATTCCCCTTGTACCGAGAATCTCCGCTCCCGTCGGGAAATCAGGTCCCTTTACAATCTTTAATATTTCTTCTATATCCGTATCTCTGTCTTCCAGAACACGGTTATCAATCAGCTTCACGACAGCATGAATCACCTCACGGAGATTGTGAGGAGGAATATTGGTAGCCATACCTACGGCAATACCCGTCGTTCCGTTTACAAGAAGATTCGGATAACGGGAAGGAAGCACAGACGGCTCCTTCTCTGTCTCATCGAAGTTCGGAACAAAATCTACTGTATTTTTATTGATGTCGGCAAGCATTTCCATGGAAATTTTGCTGAGTCTCGCCTCCGTATAACGCATCGCGGCAGCTCCGTCTCCGTCCACAGAACCGAAATTTCCATGTCCGTCTACGAGCGGATAACGCGTAGACCATTCCTGAGCCATATTCACAAGAGCTCCGTAAATAGAGCTGTCTCCATGGGGATGATATTTACCCATGGTATCTCCGACGATACGGGCACATTTTCTGTGCGGCTTATCCGGACCGTTGTTCAGCTCAATCATAGAATAAAGAACTCTTCTCTGCACAGGCTTTAAGCCGTCCCGGACATCGGGAAGCGCTCGGGCCGCGATTACGCTCATCGCGTAATCAATGTAGGAATCTTCCATGGTCTTTTTCAAATCCACTTCATGGATTTTGTCAAAGATATTATCTTCCATTTTTTCTGTCTCCCATTCTCCCGGCTATCTCAGGACGAAAATACTCCCGTCCCGAATTTTCCATTAGATATCCAGGTTCTTTACGTATTTTGCATTTGTCTCAATAAACTCCCGGCGCGGCTCTACCTTATCGCCCATAAGAGTCGTAAAGGTCAGATCGATCTCCGCAGAATCCGCGTCGTCCATCGTCACGCGCTTCAGAACGCGCCGCTCCGGGTCCATCGTCGTCTCCCAGAGCTGATCGGCATCCATCTCGCCGAGTCCCTTATAACGCTGGATCTTATTGTTTTGATCGCGGCCCACCTCTTCCAGAATCGAGGCAAGCTCCTGATCGCTGTAAGCATACCAGATCTTTTTATTTTTCTCCAGCTTGTAGAGCGGCGGCTGCGCCAGATAAACGTAGCCCTCTTTGATGAGATCCGGCATAAAACGATAAATAAACGTCAGAAGAAGCGTACTGATATGCGCTCCGTCCACGTCGGCATCCGTCATCAGAATGATCTTATGATAACGGAGCTTTGTGATATCAAAATCATCATGAATACCTGTTCCAAATGCAGTAATCATAGCCTTAATCTCTGCATTGGCGTAAATCTTATCAAGTCTTGCTTTTTCTACGTTCAGGATCTTTCCTCTGAGCGGAAGAATCGCCTGCGTGGCGCGGGATCGCGCCGTCTTTGCAGATCCTCCTGCGGAATCTCCCTCCACAATGTAAATCTCGCAGTTTTCCGGATTTTTGTCGGAGCAGTCCGCAAGCTTTCCGGGAAGAGCCATACCGTCGAGAGCCGTTTTTCTTCTTGTCAGATCGCGCGCTTTTCTTGCCGCTTCTCTGGCTCTCTGCGCAAGAATTGATTTTTCCAGAATCACCTTTGCAACCATGGGATTCTGCTCAAGGAAAATCATAAGCTGTTCTGATACCACATTATCTACAGCTCCTCTTGCCTCGCTGTTTCCAAGCTTCTGCTTTGTCTGTCCCTCAAACTGGGGCTCTGAAACCTTAATACTGATAATGGCTGTGAGTCCTTCCCGGATATCGTCTCCGTTCAGACTCGGCTCATTGTCCTTCAACAGCTTATTTTTTCTTGCATAATCGTTGAACGTTTTGGTAAGAGCGTTTTTAAAGCCTGTCAGATGCGTTCCACCTTCAGGCGTATTGATATTATTTACAAAGCTATAGCAGTTTTCCGTATAGGAATCGTTGTGCTGCATCGCAACTTCCACATAGACGTCATTTACCATTCCCTCACAGTAAATGATCGAATCGTAAAGCTCCGTCTTGGAACGGTTCAGATATCCTACAAATTCTTTGATTCCGCCCTCATAGCAGAAATCCTTTTTCAGCTGCGGCTCTGTTCTCTCGTCAAGAAGGGTGATATTAAGACCTTTCGTAAGAAAAGCCATTTCTCTTAAACGAATCTTCAGCGTATCGTAATCGTATACCGTCTCCTCGAAAATCTCTTTGTCCGGAAGGAAGGTTACCATGGTTCCTGTCTTTTCAGGTTCGCAGTCTCCGATTACCTTTAACTTTTCTACCGAATGACCTCTCTCATATCTCTGAAAATAAATCTTTCCCTCGTTGAAAATACGGACTTCAAGATATTCCGACAGTGCGTTTACAACAGACGCTCCCACGCCGTGAAGTCCTCCCGATACCTTATATCCTCCGCCGCCGAATTTTCCGCCTGCATGGAGAACGGTAAATACAACCTCTACGGCAGGAATTCCTGCCTTATGATTAATTCCGACAGGAATACCCCGTCCGTCGTCAATGACCGTGATCGAATTATCCTGATGAATTGTAACTGTGATATTTTTACAGAAACCTGCCAAAGCTTCATCTACGGAATTATCGACAATCTCGTATACCAGATGATGAAGTCCGCGGGCGGAGGTACTGCCAATGTACATACCAGGTCTTTTTCTGACTGCCTCCAGTCCCTCCAGGATCTGGATTTGATCTGCTCCATATTCTGCGCTCATTTTCGTTCCTCCCTGTCTAATTTTCGCCGTATACAGAACCTCCGGCTACGCGGAATACCTTGTTGATCGAAAATCTGTGCTGAACAAATTCATCAAGTCCGGTACACGTAATCAAGGTCTGAATATCATGAATACTGCTTAATAAATAGTTTTGCCTGTTCTGATCAAGTTCAGACAAAACATCGTCAAGAAGCAAAACAGGCGTATCGTCTGTCACCTGTTTTACAAGCTCTATCTCTGAAAGCTTCAAAGACAGAGCTGCGGTTCTCTGCTGACCCTGGGAACCAAATCTGCGGATATCGACGTCTCCGACTGAAAAAAGAATATCGTCTCTGTGAGGCCCTGCCGAAGTTGTCTTCATACGGATATCCCGCTCTCTGTTCTGCTTTATTTTTTCATAAAGCTCCTCTGCCTCTGCATTTTTTTCGTAGAGAATTTCAAGCTTCTCTTTTCCGCCTGAAAGCTTATCGTGAATATTTTTTACTATTTCTGCCAGTTCAAGAAGGAATTTTTCTCTTCCTTCTATGATCTTTTTCCCATATTCTGCAAGCTGCAGATCCCAGATCTCCAGCGTATCCTTAAGCTCCGGCCGAAAAGCCAGATCTTTTAAAAGCTTATTTCTCTGCGTCAGCGCCCTGTTGTAGCTGACGGCATTATGAAGGTACACTCTGTCCAGCTGACAAAGCTCCATATCAAGAAATCTTCTTCGCTCAGAAGGTCCCTGTTTGATAATACCCAGATCCTCCGGTGAAAAAAACACAAAGTTCACAATTCCAAAAAGCTCAGAAGCCTTTCGGATGGGAACTCCATTTACGGCAATTCCCTTTGTCCTGTTCTTTTTCAGATGAATGTCAATCTGATATTCCAGATTCTTTTTTCTTATCTTTGTGCGCAGATGCCCTTCTTCCTCTCCGAACAGAATCATATCTCTGTCCCGGCATCCTTTATGGGACTTCGTCGTTCCGCTCAGATAAACGGCTTCCAGAATATTTGTCTTTCCCTGCGCGTTATCACCGTAAAAAATATTAGTTCTTTCGTCAAAATGAAGATCAAGCTCCCTGTAATTGCGAAAATTCTTCATTTCGATAGATTCTACAATCATACGATTTTGTAATCCTGTCCTTCATAGGAAAAAATATCGCCCTTAAAAAGCTTCCGCCCTCTTCTCTCTTCCGTCTCACCGTTTACCTTTACGAAGCCGTCCTGAATCGCATATTTGATATCCGATCCCATCTGCATGATCCCTGCCAGCTTCATAGCCTGTCCCAGACGGATATATTCATCTCTGATTTCTATTTCTGTACAGTTCATAATTTTTCTCCTTATACGGAAGCGCTGTTAAAATTAACGGGAAGGATCAGGTAAATATAGGATTCCTTCTCATCACGGATAAAACAGGGAGCCTTCGGATTGACAAGATAAAGAGTTACCATCTCATCGTCAATCACACGCAGCGCATCGATCAGGAACTTCGGATTGAAGCCAATCAGAATATCCTTTCCTTCTTTTTCGATGAGAATTTCTTCCTTCATCGAACCGAAACCGGAAGTCAGCTTCAGCAGCATCTCTCCGTCAGAAATCTGAATGATAACAGGTTTCTTGTCATTCTCACGAATCAGAAGCGTCGCACGATCAATACAGCTTAAAAGCTCTTTTTTATTTACCCTAACCTTCGTCTCATAATCAGCGGACAGCATCTGCTCAATACGGAAATATTCGCCTTCCACAAGACGCGATACAACGACAGTCTCGTCAAATACAAAAACAATGTGGTTCTTTGTAAAAAACAGATCGACAAAGTCATCCATCTCGCCGGACAGAATCTTGCTGACTTCGATCAGAGTTTTTCCGGGAACAATGACCTTTTTCGGTTCATAATTTTCTTTCAGTTCAATATTCCGAATGGAAACGCGGTGACCGTCAAGAGATACGACCTTTAAACGGTTGTCCTGTATTTCAAAAAGCTCTCCCGTCATCATTTTATTGTTTTCATTATCGGAAATAGAGAAGATCGTCTGTTTGATCACCTCTTTTAAGTTAAACTGAGAAATTCTAACAGAATCTGTCTTTTCTATGTAGGGAAGGTAAGAGAAATCTTCTCCTGATTTTCCTGAAATAGCAAATTTCGCCTTTTCGCAGTTTATTTTCATCTGGAAAGAAGAATCTGTTTCTATCGTTACATCATTGTCAGGAAGCTTACGGATAATTTCAGAAAAGATTTTCGCGTCAATGGCGATGATACCCTTTTCTTCGATAGTTCCCTGAATAACTGTCTCAATGCCAAGCTCCATATCGTTAGCCGTTAATTTGATCTGTCCTGCTGACGCATCGATCAGAATACATTCCAGAATCGGCATGGTCGTTTTGGATGGGACGGCTTTTAAGACAATATTAACACCTTTTAATAAATCTGATTTTTTACAGATGAACTTCATAATGTGTATAACTCCTTTCGTCGTTTACGCGGGGGGCGTATAGATAAATATATAAAATAATCCGTCGTATCCGTAGTAGGGGCTGTGAATATGTTGATAACCCATCTGAGGCCTTATAAATAAAGGATTTTTGAAAGGGATAAGTATGTGAAAAACCATGGTATAACCGGGAGTAAAATATCCGGGTTATACACACTGAAAAATCAGATGAAAGTTTTCCCCACAAAATCAACAGCCTGTCCACAATGAAATGTTGATAACCCGGAAGGAGATTTTCTCCTAGTTCGGGCTTAATTTTTTACGGATGGTATTAATCAGCCGTACGGTAGAATCGTTCGACTGAAGCTCGTTTTCTATTTTTTCAGCGCCGTGCATGATCGTAGTATGATCGCGGCCTCCGAGAATCTCGCCTATTTTTTTCAGCGTAGTTCCGTGTTCCTTGCAGAGATACATTACAATCTGCCGGGGATATACGATATTTGCGGTTCTCTTATTGCCGCGGATATCCTCGGGAGTAATGTGAAAATGCTCTGCAACGACTTCAATAATAAGATCCGGAGTGACTTTGCGGCTTTCGCCCGGAGATATGATATCTTTGATAGCCTCTTCCGCAAGAAGCATATCAATAGGCCTGTTTTCCAGTGTGGAGAGGGCAATCAGGCGGTTAAAAGCTCCTTCCAGCTCACGGATATTGGATTTGATATTCGTGGCGATGTAGGTAATAATCTTATCATCGATGAGATGACCTTCCAGCTCTTCTTTTTTACGGAGAATCGCCATTCTTGTCTCGAAATCAGGAGAAGAAACGTCTGCGATAAGACCGCATTCAAAACGCGTGCGAAGACGTTCCTCCAGAGTTTCAATGTCCTTCGGGGGACGATCACTGGAGATGATAATTTGTTTGTTCGCATTGTGAAGGGCGTTGAAGGTATGGAAGAATTCCTCCTGGGTACTCTCTTTTCCTATAATAAACTGTACGTCGTCGATCAAAAGAACGTCAATATTTCTGTATTTCTCACGAAAACGTGTCATACCGGAGGGATCTCCGATTCGCAGCGTTTCGATCAGTTCGTTTGTAAAGTATTCACTTGTAACGTAAAGAACTTTTCTGTTCGGATTTTCTTTTAATATGTAGTTGGCAATAGCGTGCATCAGGTGGGTTTTTCCCAGTCCTACGCCTCCATGCAGAAAAAGAGGATTGTAAACCTTGCCGGGAGTTTCCGCTACGGCAAGAGAAGCTGCGTGAGCGAATTTGTTATTGCTTCCTACGACAAAGGTATCGAAGGTATATTTTGAATTGATATTTGATTTTTCAAAGTCTATCGCGCCGGAAGACTGAGGACTGAGAGAAGGGGCATGCTTTTCCGCTGCAGGAGCCTGTTCCTGCGCATCCTTTTCCGTGATAAACTCCACATCGTATTTTTCGCCTGTAAATTCGGCGATTGCGACGAAGATGGGAGCTTTGAATTTAGAATTCAGATAGGTAATCATCTGTTCGCCCATAGGGACGATGATTTTTACGATATGGTTGTCCGTGCTGTGAACCTTCAGGGGCAGAAGCCATGTTTCAAAGGATACGTCTGAAAGTTCATGCTCTCTGCGGACATGCTCTAAAATTTCATTCCATTTTGTTTCAATTAAATTCATAATCTATTTCTCCTCGATGCCCGTTAAAAGAGCAATTTATCCTATAGTCAATAATATACCAAATTTCTGCTACAATCAAGGCAAGAATTTAATTTCCAGCCCGGAAATGAGGATAAAACATGAGGTTGTCCACTTTTTATCCACATATTATCCACATATTGTGGATAAGTTTTTTGCAACCACAAGATATTCAGGATGGGCGAATAAAATCAAAAATCCCTTTAAATTGCTTGACTTTAAGCCATTTTATGAATATAATTGAAATGATGTTTTTTAGATAGGAGGTGCCAAAGACGATGAAAATGACATTTCAACCGAAAAAGAGATCCAGAGCAAAGGTTCATGGATTTAGAGCTAGAATGAGCACAGCAGGCGGAAGAAAAGTATTAGCTGCCAGAAGATTAAAAGGAAGAAAGAAGTTATCCGCGTAGGCCGCATATATGTGGCCTATTTTCCTATGCTCGACATTGGTTTGGAGAACACATGAAGTATCCGCATTCAGAATCTTTGAAAAAGAACAGGGATTTTCAGCTTATATATAAGGAAGGAAAATCCTGTGCGAACCGTTATCTTGTGCTTTATGTAAAAGAAAACGGAAAACAGACGAACCGGCTTGGGGTATCTGTAAGCAAAAAGGTCGGAAACAGCGTAGTCCGGCACAGAGTAACAAGACTGATTCGCGAAAGTTACAGACTGCAGGAAGACATGTTTAATAGTGGTTTAGACATGGTAGTCATCGCAAGAGCCAGTGCGAAGGGGAAGGACCTGAAAGAAATCAGCAGCGCACTGATGCACTTGGGAAAGCTTCAAGGAGTTATCAATCAAAAATGAAAACTGTATTGATCAAATTGATTCAATTTTATCAAAAATATCTATCGCCGATGAAACGTACGAAATGTCCTTATTTTCCGAGCTGTTCTCAGTATGGTCTGGAAGCTATTCAGAAGTACGGAGCCTTTAAGGGAGGTATTCTGGCTGCATGGAGAATTTTAAGATGTAATCCGTTTTCCAGTGGTGGATATGATCCAGTACCATAAAGGAGGATTTTTCATTGACAGGTTTACTACTGACAAAAAATGCAACGCCGATTTTGAGCCAGTTTGCTTCTATTTTCGGCTGGATTATCAACGCTATTTTTAATTTACTGGATTCACTGGGAAGTCCGAATACAGGACTTGCCATTATTTTATTCACAGTTATTGTGTATACTCTGATGCTTCCGCTTACCTATAAGCAGCAGAAATTCTCAAGAATGTCTGTACGGATGAATCCGGAGCTTCAGGCAATTCAGAAAAAGTATAAGGGAAAACAGGATCAGGTATCTATGATAAAGATGCAGGATGAGATGAAGGCTGTTTACGCAAAGTATGGCACGTCTCAGACAGGAAGCTGCCTGCCTCTCCTGATTCAGCTGCCTGTACTTCTGGCAGTATACCGCGTCGTATATGCGATTCCGGCTTACGTTATGAAGGTTAAGGCTGCTTTTTATCCGCTTGTATCGGAGCTCCTCGCTACGGAGGGCGCTGAGAAGTTTATTATGGGACTTAAGAGCGCTGCTCAGTTTAAAAAGCAGACATTTTCTGAAAATACGATTATCGACGTATTGAATAAGGCGTCTACAGCAGAGTGGAACAGTCTTGCTGATCAGTTTCCGGCTCTCGATTCTGTAATCGATTCTACAAGAAATACGTTGGAAGGCTTCAATAACTTCCTTGGCCTGAATATTTCAGATTCTCCCTGGTTTGCAGCAAAGGAAGCTATCTCAGAAGGCGCTTACCTGATTCTGATTATTGCAATCCTGATTCCTGTTCTGGCAGGTCTGACACAGTGGATCAGCGTAAGGCTGATGCCTCAGGCTGCGGCTAATGTAGACGGTAACGACAGTAATGCAGAAATGATGCAGTCTATGAAGATGATGAATAATTTCATGCCTCTGATGTCTGTATTCTTCTGTGTAAGCCTTCCTGTCGGCGTTGGTCTTTACTGGGTAATGAGCGCCGTGGTTCGTACAGTACAGCAGCTTATCATCAATAAGTATCTGGAGAAGATGGATATTGATGAAGAGATTAAGAAAAATATTGAAAAGTATAACAGAAAGCGTGAAAAGGACGGACTTCCGCCGGAGAGATTTAACGACGTAGCCCGCACCAACACAAGAGCCGTAGATACAAAGAAGCGTGAGATTAACCAGGAAGAGCGCGCAAAGCAGATTAAGGATTCTACGGAGTATTATCAGAAAGGCGAAGCAAAGCCGGGAAGTCTTGCGGCAAAAGCCCGTATGGTAGAGCAGTACAACGAAAAGAGTAAGAACAAGAGCAAGTAAGAAACGGGGGTTTCTGTGTATGGAATATATTGAAGTTTCTGCAAAGACAGTCGAAGATGCGGTTCTGGAAGCCGCTATCCGGCTGGGAACGACGAGAGACAAGGTCGCTTATGAGGTTATTACACAGGGAAGCGCAGGATTTTTCGGAATCGGCAGCAAGAAGGCAGTCATCAAAGCTCACCAGAAGAGTGAGGAAGAGATAGAAGCCGGATTAAAGGCTGATAAAGAAATGGAGAAGATTCTTGAGAAGGTAAGAGAGAAAGCTCAGGAACCTGTGAAAGAAGAAAAGAAGGAAGAGCCTGTTAAAAAGGCAAAGGCTCCTGCTCCTAAGAATGAGAGGGAAGACAAGCCCTCAATGCCCAAAAAGGAAAAGAGCGAAAAAACAGTTCAGCCCAAAGCTGTTAAAGCTGAAAAGACAGAAAAGGTTGAAAATCCTGTTAAAAATGAAAAAGCAGAAAGAACAGAAAAGGCAGAAAAGCCTTCTCATCACAAGCCTGAGAAGCCTCTTTCAGAGCCGGTAGATACTGCAGAAGTAGAGACTTTCCTTCACAATGTATTTGCAGCGATGGATATGAAGGTAGAAATCAAGATTACGCAGAATCTTCAGGACTGCGAGATGAACATTGATCTTTCCGGCGACGACATGGGCGTTCTGATCGGAAAGAGAGGTCAGACTCTTGATTCTCTTCAGTATCTTGCAAGTCTTGTAGTTAATAAGGGCAGCGAAGAATATGTCCGTGTGAAAGTTGATACAGAGAATTATCGTGAGCGCAGAAAGGCTACTCTGGAAAATCTCGCAAAGAATATTGCGCAGAAGGTTAAGAGAACAAGAAAGTCTGT
>CAUWNO010000063.1:0-12115 GCA_963559965.1 uncultured Lachnospiraceae bacterium
GTACGAAAAGCTTCTGCTGCGGATGCGGAGCGCTCTCCATCGAAACGCCTTCCTCGCTGCATATTTCTTCTACTGTGACAGACAGATTTCTGCCGTCCGGCTTCATAATCTCAATGGTTTCACCCACAGAGAACTTGTTTCTCTGCTCTATGGCGATTCTGCCCCCGTCTGCCGCATTTACAATTCCCAGATAGGTATATCCCTTCTGATAGGTGTTGCTGTCGTAAATCTGCGCGCTTTCGTCCGGCTTGCCATAGAAAAAGCCCGTCGTAAACTCCCGGTAGGTGCAGGCGGCAATCTGCTCCCTGTACCAGTCCATATGTTCACGATAAAGCTCCTCTGACTTAAGACAGTCGTCGATAGCCTTTCTGTAGGTCCGCGCAACTGTCGCAACATAGAGAGCCGTCTTCATACGCCCTTCTATCTTGAAGCTGTCGATGCCCGATTTCAGAAGCTCCGGGATATGCTCGATCATGCACAGATCTTTAGAATTGAAAATGAAGGTTCCTCGTTCGTTTTCATAAACAGGAAAATATTCTCCCGGTCTGCTCTCTTCCATCACTGCATACTTCCAGCGGCAGGGATGCGTGCAGGCTCCCTGATTCGCGTCTCTGCCTGTAAAATAATTGCTCAGAAGACAGCGTCCGGAATAGGAAATACACATGGCTCCATGGACGAAGGTCTCAATCTCCAGATCATCCGGAATATTGGCGCGCAGCTCTCGAAGCTCTTCCATGGAAAGCTCTCTTGCCGACACCACTCTTTTGGCTCCCTGCTCATGCCAGAAGCGGTACGTCAGATAATTGGTGTTATTTGCCTGCGTGCTGATATGACGCTCAATCTCCGGACAAATTTCTTTGGCAAGCATGAATACGCCGGGATCGGCTATGATCAGAGCATCCGGTCCTATGGTTCTAAGCTCTTCAAAATACGATCGGATGCCTTCCAGATCGCGGTTATGCGCCAGGATATTCGCCGTCACATAAACCTTTGCCCCATGCTCGTGAGCAAAAGCGATTCCTTCCTTCATATCCTCCGGGGAAAAATTTTTCGCCTTGGCGCGCAGTCCAAAGGCTTCTCCACCGATATACACAGCGTCTGCCCCAAACATAACAGCCGTTTTCAGTACTTCCAGGCTGCTTGCGGGAATGAGTAATTCCGGTTTTTTCATAAATTCTCCTTCTTCACGCTCAAAGTCACGCCGTCGCCCACAGGCAGCACCGACGTCGTAAGCTCCGGATGATGCGTCAGCGTATAAAGATACTCTCTCATCCGGCTATGGATCGTACGATTTCTGCGCTCCACTGCAAAGCGTGATTCCATAATATCGCCGTCCTGCAGCACATTGTCCGAAACGAGCAGTCCGCCCGGCTCAAGAAGACGCAGAACGTCCGGCAGAAAATGAATATACTGCCCCTTTGCCGCATCCATAAAAATAAAATCAAAGCTTCCTTCCAGACTGCGCAGATGATCCGCCGCATCTCCCTCCAGAAGCGTAATCTGATCCTCTCTTCCAGCCCTCCGAAAATTTTCTCTGGCGACAGGAATTCTCTTTTCATATTTTTCAATCGTAGTAAGCCGCATATCCGGCTCTGCGTACTCGCACATGAGAAGAGCGGAAAAGCCTACGGCTGTTCCTACCTCCAGAATATGCGCCGGTTTTTTCAGCGCAAGCAGAGTCTTTAAAAGACTCTGCATCTCCTGTCGGATGATTGGCACGCAGGCTTTCTTTGCCTCTGCTTCTATCTGATTCAAAAGCTCTGTATTTCCCATATCAAGCGAATTGATATAAGCTGTCGTTCTTTCTCCCGCAATCACCTATGACTCCTTCTGTTCCCATTCAAACTCTATCTCTTCTCCGGACATCACCGCCATAAGCTCCCTTGGCTTCATCGCCGTAGAAAGCGTATAGTCGCCGGGAACCATAGTCTTTGCATATTTAGAAACAAGAATCTGAAGATAAAAAAGCTTCCAGTCCTCCACAAGACCCTTTTGTTCCAGCCGTCTTGCGATATCCTTTGCCGAATCTCCCTTTTCTACCGTCACAGGAATCGTCCTGCCCGGAGCCTCATCAAGAGCCTCCTCGTCAAACACAGCATGTCCGTAGGCAAATGCTATCTCTCCTATGCGGAAAATTCCCACCGCTATTACCGCGATAAATACAATTTTCAGAGTAATCGACAAGACTGTCAAAGCTGCTTTCTTCGTATTCATCTTCCGTCCTCTACACTTCCATAATAATAGGCAGAATCATCGGATCCCGCTTGGTTCTCTTCCAGATCAGATCTCTTAAGGTATCTCTCGTTACATTTTTCAGCTTGCCCCAGTCAGATACGCCGCGGGAAAGACAGTCGCTTACTGCTTTTTCCACAGCTGCCCTTGCCTCTTCCATCAGATCCTCTGATTCTCTGACATAAACAAAGCCTCTTGATACAATATCCGGGCCAGCCATCAGCTGATTGCTGTATTTCTCAAGTGTCATCACGACAATCATAATACCGTCCTCTGCCAGATGCTGACGATCCCGAAGAACGATATTTCCGACGTCTCCTACTCCGAGTCCGTCCACAAGGATGGCTCCCGTATGCACATGATCCACAACCTTCGCGCTGTCATTTCCCAGCTCAATCACATCTCCGGATGACAGAAGGAAAATATTCTCCTTCGGAATACCAAGGCTGTTCGCCAGATCAGCCTGTGCCTTCAGGTGACGGTATTCTCCATGTACGGGGATCGCATACTTCGGCTGCACAAGTGAATAAATCAGCTTAATCTCCTCCTGGCAGGCATGACCAGACACATGAGCATCCTGGAAAATCACGTCTGCTCCCTTCATGGAAAGCTCGTTAATTACTTTGGAAACAGCCTTTTCATTTCCGGGAATTGCCTTGGAACTGAAAATAACCGTGTCTCCCGGTTTAATCTGTATCTTTTTATGAATATTGGAAGCAATTCTGGACAGAGCCGCCATAGACTCTCCCTGACTTCCTGTGGTGATCAGCACTACCTGATCATCCGGATAGTTCTTCATCTGTTCAATGTCGATCAGAGTTTTATCCGGTATTGTAAGATAGCCAAGCTCAGAAGCCGTCGTAATCACATTGACCATGCTCCTGCCTTCGATTACTACCTTGCGTCCGTACTTATAGGCAGAGTTCATAATCTGCTGCACACGGTCCACGTTTGATGCAAAAGTTGCGATAATAATACGGGAATTCCGGTGCTCCGACATAATATTATCAAAAACTCTTCCTACCGTCTTCTCCGACATGGTAAATCCGGGGCGCTCTGCATTCGTACTGTCGCACATCAGAGCAAGGACGCCCTTCTTTCCTATCTCTCCAAATCTCTGCAGATCAATCGCATCGCCGAATACGGGCGTATAATCTACCTTGAAGTCGCCTGTATGGACCACAATGCCTGCCGGAGAATAAATGGCAAGAGCAGACGCGTCCACGATACTGTGGTTCGTCTTGATAAACTCAATACGGAAAGCTCCCAGATTGATAGACTGTCCGTGCTGAATGACTTTTCGTTTCGTTCTGTTCAGCAGATCATGCTCTCGCAGCTTGTTTTCAATCAGCCCGATGGTCAGCTTTGTCGCGTAAACGGGAACGTTAACCTCTTTCAGAATATAAGGCAGCGCACCGATATGATCCTCATGTCCATGCGTAATGACAAAACCCTTTACCTTGCTGATATTCTCTTTCAGATAGGAAACGTCCGGAATCACCAGATCGATTCCCAGCATGTCATCCTCCGGGAAAGACAGACCACAGTCCACAACAATAATACTGTCCTCAAACTCGAAGGCAGTAATATTCATTCCAATCTGCTCCAGTCCGCCCAAAGGAATGATCCGCAATTTTGAATTGTTAATATTTCTCAAATTTTTCCCTCCTGATTCTTTTTTCTTTCTTTTTCCGAACAATTTCTGCAATAGCCGTAGAGTTTCACTTCATGATCGGTTACCTGAAATCCCAACGCCTGTTTAACCCCCGATTCCAGCGCCTCCAGCATATCATCCTGAAATGCCAGAACATGACCGCAGCCCAGACAGATCAAATGATGATGTCTGTGATGCTCCTTCTGCTTCACATCTCCTATCTCATAGCGTACGAAGCCGTCATCCAGATTAATCCGTTCAATTAAATCCAGCTCTACCAGAAGCTGAACTGTTCTATAAACAGTAGCCAACCCGATATCCGGGTTTGCTGCTTTTACTCTCTCGTAAATCTCTTCTGCCGTCAGATGCTGCTGCGGACAGTCCGCCAGCGCTTCCAAAACCACAAGGCGCTGCCTTGTCATCTTCAGTCCCTTCTCTTTCAGCAGATTCTTAAAGCCTTCCCTGTCAACCGTCATGGATGCATCCATCCTTTCCGCGCTTTCTTCAGAAGGCCGGCTTACCGGTTTAAAATGTCAAATCCACATCGTCAAGGAGCTGTTCAAAAATCCCCATGACGCTTTCCAGCTCTCGATCGTCTTCCACTATCTCATAGAGAGCTTCTCCCTCTCCGTCGGAAGATAAATCCTTCAAAATAAGCGCTTCTCCGTCTCCATCCTCGGAGTCGGTCACTAAAATATAGTCTGTGCCGTTCAGACGCGTCTCTTCCAGCACATAAAACCAGGTCTCTTCTCCTGTCTCATCCAGAACAAATGAAATCTTTTCCATCTATGTCATTCTCCATCTTCTGCGTCTTCCGACGACGCCTGCAGGCTTCTGCTGTCAAGATATCCCTGCAAAATCAGGGACGCCGCCAGAGCGTCCACATACTGTCCGCGATTTTCCCGGCGCACTCCGCCTTCCATCATCGCACGGTTCGCCGCCACTGTCGTAAGTCTTTCATCCCACATCACAACAGGCAGGCCTGTCCTTCTCTCCAGCATTTCCTTGAACTCCAGAGTTCTCTCAGCCCGCTCGCCCAGCGTATTATTCATATTTTTAGGAAGCCCGAGAACAAACATCTCCGCCTCATACTCTTTCGCCAGTTTTTCGATGCGTGCAAGAGTCTGCCGCAGCTTGTTTTCCGACTTTCTCCGTACAATCTCCACAGGCTGAGCCGTAATACCCAGAGGATCGCTGACTGCCACGCCTACCGTCTTAGAACCGAAATCCAGTCCTACAATTCTCATAAACTGCTCCTGTTCTCCTCATTCTCTTTCTTTTTCTCCGCTGTATCCTTCCGCTCTTATTCTTCTGCTCTTACAGCTTCGCGGTAATATACACCTTCAGCAGTTCTTCCACCAGCTCGTCGCGCTCCACCTTCATAATCAGGCTTCTCGCATTATTATGGCTTGTGATATAGGTCGGATCTCCGGACATAATATAACCCACGATCTGATTGACCGGATTGTACCCTTTCTCTGTCATAGCCTGATACACCTGCTGCAGAATATCTCCTACCCGGTTCTCCGACTCAGACATTACTTTAAAATTCTGTGTACTGTCTATTTTGCTCATATTTTCACGCTCCTGAACGTCACTACACTTTATTGTACTCTAAAGTTTTTGAAAATACAAGCCATAATTCTCAGTCCTTCTCCGTTCAAAATTCCAGAGCTTCTCTGCCTAAACTTCCTGCACCAGCGAGCAGAGGCAGAGCCTCTCATCCAGAAGGCTCTCCACCCGCGCCTTTACTGTCTGATTCGTCAAATCCTTTTCCGAAATAACTGCCGCATGAAGATATTCCTTCGTATGACCTGTCTGGTAAACGATTCCGTCCCGGAGAACCGTCTCTTCTATCAGAATCTCCACTGTTTTTCCCTTCTGTTCCAGAATATAGGCAGAAGAATTTTCTTTATCCAGCTCCATAAGAATCTGGCTGCGTTTCGTCTTTATCTGCTCCGGAACCTGATCCTCCATAACGGCAGCTCTCGTTCCCTTTCTTCTGGAATATTTGAAAATATGTGTCTCAAAAAGACGGATGCGCTTCAGAAACTCCATGGTTTCCTCAAATTCCTCCTCCGTCTCTCCCGGGAATCCCGCGATGACGTCGGTCGTCAGGGCCGGATGGTCAAAATATCTGCGCAGAAGACGGCAGCTCTCTTCATATTCTTCCGCTGTGTAACGCCTGTTCATTCTTTTAAGCGTCGCGTTGCAGCCGCTTTGCAGTGACAGATGAAAATGAGGGCAGAATTTCTCCATTCCTGCCAGAGCTGCCGCAAATTTCTCTGTGACAATTCTCGGTTCCAGAGAGCCAAGACGAATGCGCTCTATTCCATCTATGGCATGAACCTCCCGTATCAGCGACAGAAGATTTTCTCCCTCCAGATCCTGCCCGTAGGAGCTTAAATGGATTCCTGTCAGAACAACTTCTTTGTATCCAGCCTCCGCAAGCGTCCGGATTTCCTCACAGACGTCAGCGCTTAAACGGCTGCGGACACGTCCTCTCGCATAAGGAATAATACAGTAACTGCAGAACTGATTGCAGCCGTCCTCCACTTTGACATAAGCACGCGTATGCTCCGCCGTCTTTGATACAGACAACGTCTCATATTCTCTCGTATGATTGATATCGATTACCGAATCCGCCTCCGTCCCCTTTTCATAAGCTTCCAGGATAGAAAGCAAATCCTTTTTTCTGTTATTTCCAATCAGAAGATCGACCGCCGCATCTTCCTTCAACTGTTCCTCAGCCGCCTGCACATAGCAGCCGGCAGCTATCACAAGCGCCTCCGGATTTTTTTTCTTTGCTCTGTGAAGCATCTGCCTCGATTTGCGATCAGCTATATTAGTGACTGTACAGGTGTTTACGATATAAATATCCGCTTTTTCCTCAAAAGGCACGATCTCGTATCCTGCCCCCTCCAGAAGCTGCTGCATCGCCTCTGTCTCATATGCGTTCACCTTACATCCCAGATTATGTAATGCAACCTTTTTCATTACCTGTTTCCTTTCAAATTTAAAGATTTTGTCATTGACTTTTATTCCTGCGGGTATTAAGATCAGGATAAGCAGATTATTAGGAGGGAATGCAATATGAAAACAGTCAAGATATGTCTGAATTCTATTGAAAAAGTAAAATCATTTGTCAATGACATTACAAAGTTCGACGTAGACTTCGATCTCGTTTCCGGACGCTATGTTATCGATGCAAAGTCTATTATGGGTATCTTCAGTCTGGACCTGTCCAAGCCCATCGACCTGAGCATTCATGCCGAAGACGAGCTGGCTTCTATTCTGGAGGTTCTCAGTCCTTATATTACAGAGGAATAACTGGTACATAACTGCCCGGCGTTTATACGCCGGGCATATTTTTATACTTTCTTTTCCAGCATGACAAGTGAGATCCCCTGTATTCCATTGAAATCACAGGGAAGTATCCCTGCTTCTCTGTATCCCAGAGAGCTGTAAAGGCGTCTCGCCCTCTCGTTTTTTGCATTGGTGTCCAGCCGGAGAACTCTGCATCCTCTCTCTTTTGCCAGAATCTCATAAAAGGCGACAAACGCCTTTCCAATTCCCTGACCTTCCCTGTCCGGATCTACCACAAGCGTATGCAAAACAAGCACTTCCTCGTCGGAAGCTTCATAATTCCATGCACACTTCCTGTAAACGTCTACCTGCTCCTGATTAATAATTGCCGCCGCTGAAACTTCCTCTTTCCCATACACAAAAAGCTCGCCCTTCTCAATAGCACGAAGAGCCGTCTCCTCTGTAGGATATACACCCGTTTCCCAGCCTATCTTCCTGCGTCCTTCTTCTTCAAGCCTGTGAATCTTATCATAAATCCGCGCAACCGCCGCAAGATCTTCCCTTCCCGCTTTCCGGAAAAGAGAATCCTTCGCCGCATGTTTCTCCTGTATTTTCTGCTTCAGCTTAAAGAACAGCTCAAGAGCCATCTGATTTGCTATGACACCCATGACGATTCCTCTTTTTTAAATAAGTCTTCTTCCTATCCAACCACAACAAGCTCCGCCGTTTCGATTGCCTCTTCCACCATCGCATCAATCGTATCGGCAAGCTTCAGTTCCGATTTCTTTATCACATTGATATTCGGCTTTGTAACAGGATGCTTCGCCACAAAAATCGTACAGCAGTCCTCAAAGGGCTGTATCGATGTCTCATAAGTATCAATCTGCTTCGATATCGTGACAATATCCTCCTTGTCGAACGCTATCAGAGGACGGAATACCGGCATCGTGCAGACTTCATTTGTCGCCGCAAGGCTGTGAACCGTCTGGCTTGCCACCTGACCGATGCTCTCTCCTGTAATCAGACCGAGAGAACCTGTCTTTTCTGCTATCTTTTCCGCTATCCTCATCATATAACGGCGCATGATAATCGTCAGCTCATCGTGAGGGCACTTCTCGTAAATGGCGAGCTGTATCTCGGTAAAATTCACGATATAAAGATAAATCGGTCCTGAATAGCGGGCAACCTTCGCCGCAAGATCCACAACCTTCTGCTTCGCTCTGTCGCTCGTATAAGGCGGAGCATGGAAATATACGGCGTCTATCTTCACGCCGCGCTTTGCCACCATATAGCCTGCCACAGGACTGTCAATTCCGCCGGACAGAAGAAGCATGGATTTTCCGTTCGTTCCCACAGGCATTCCGCCGGGTCCCGGAATCACATCCGAATAAAGGTAAATCTTTTCGCGGATTTCCACATGAATCATCAGCTCCGGCTCATGTACATCGACACTCATGCCGGGCAGAGCTTCAAGAATTCTTCCTCCAAGCTGCGCATTCATTTCCATGGACGGGATCGGATAATTCTTGCGTGCACGCTTTGCATGAACCTTAAAGGTCTTCGTGCAGTCTTCTCCGTACCGCTCCTTCAAATAAGAAACAACCTCGTCCCCCAGCTTTTCAAATCCCTGATCCTCCAGAATCACTACAGGACAGATTCCCACAATTCCAAATACGCGGCGCATCGCATCCACCGCGTCATCAAAATCAAACTCTCCTTCAGCCTGCGCATAGATTCTGCCCTGCTCCTTCGTCACGCGGAATTTTCCCTCCACATGCTTCAGAGCGTGGCGAATCTGAGCCACCAGCGCGTCCTCAAAGAGATACCGATTCTTTCCTTTAATTCCTATTTCACCGTATTTAATCAAAAATGCCTGAAACATCTTTTTCCCCTTTCCTCTAGCGTCTGGTAAATCTTCTTAATGCCGGGAGAAGCTCCCGCAAAGAATCCAGACAGTATGCAAGCTCTTCCTTTGTCGTAAATTCGCTCATGCTGAAGCGAATCGTAGAATCCAGGAACTCCTTCTTTACGCCGATAGCCTTCAGCGTTCCGCTGACAGACGGATGGTTGGAGGAACATGCCGAACCTGACGACACATAAATCTCCTTATCCTCCAGAGCGTGAAGAAGCACCTCGCTGCGCACACCCGTAAAGCCTGCACTTACAATGTGCGGCGCGCCGTCGCGTCCCTTCGGTCCGTGTACGACGGTTCCTTCCAGCTTTTCCAGTTCATTTACAAAATATTCTTTCAGTCCGTACAGCCTCTCTGTCTTTTCAGAAAAATCCGTATAAATTTCTCTGACGGCATCCCCCATGCCGGCTATTCCCGGTACATTCTCCGTTCCGGGACGCAGATCCTTCTGCTGTCCGCCGCCGAAAAGAAGAGGATGAATTTTCACGCTGCTGTCGATATAGAGAAAGCCCATACCTTTCGGTCCGTGAATCTTGTGGCCGCTGACACTCAGGAGATCAATCCCCTGCCTTTTGGGACAAATGCGGTACTTTCCATACGCCTGCACTGCATCCACATGAAAGAGAATCTTCTTTTTCTGCTTTCTCAAAAATTCCCCTATGGCTTCTATCGGCTGAACCGATCCAATCTCATTATTGACGTACATGACGGAAACGAGTATCGTCTCCTCGCAGAGAGCTGCTTCCAGATCCGAAAGACGCACCCTGCCCGTCTCATCCACGGGAAGATAAGTCACACGAAAGCCCTGCCGTTCCAGCTCCTTCATTGTATTCAAAACAGCCGGATGCTCAATGCACGTTGTAATCAGATGCTTTCCCGCTCTGCCGTTTGCATGAGCGCACCCCATAAGCGCCAGATTGTCACTCTCCGTTCCGCCTGAAGTAAAATAAATCTCCTTTTCTTCTGTCTTCAGATTCCGAGCAATCTGCTGCTTTGCTTCTCTTATATAGTTTTCAGCTTCCACACCTTTTCTGTGCAGAGAAGACGGATTGCCGTAATGCTCCGTCATGATATCGCACATCAGCTTTGCCGTTCCCGGAAAGCACCGGGTCGTAGCCGAATTATCAAGATATACTTCCATTTTTATTCTTCTCCTCCGGTTTCTCCGCGATCCTCCAAAAGATAACCCAGCATTGACAGAACTGCCATTCCCGCCGTTTCCGTGCGGAGAATTCTCCTGCCAAGGGTGACAGCCTGCGCGCCTGATTCTACAGCCTGTTCTGCTTCTTCTTTCTCAAAACCGCCCTCCGGTCCGATAAAAATTCCAACAGACTGACCTGGACGGATGTTCTCCATCACCCGGCGGGTATGACTCATATCCTCCGCCCTTTCGTAGGGAATCAGAACAACGTCAAGCTGCGCCGCTTCCGAAAGTGCTTCCCTGAAGCTTTTCACCGGGCTGATCTCCGGAATCAGTCCGCGTCCCGACTGCTTTGCGGCACTTTCTGAAATGCCTGCCCAGCGTTTCAACCGATTCTGCTCCTTTTTCGCGTCCAGCTTTACAACAGTCCGCTTTGTTTCTACAGGAACAATGCGAAAAACGCCGAGTTCCACGCATTTCTGAATAATAAGCTCCATCTTATCGCTTTTGGGAAGTCCCTGAAACAGCGTAATTCTGGATGGAAGCTCTGTACTGCCTCCAAGCTTCCAGCAGATTCCGGCTCTCACTTCTGCTTCATTTATCTCCTTCAGCACACAATGATATGTGCTTCCCAGACCGTCTGAAATGAGAAGCTCTTCGCCTGTCCGCATACGGAGGACATTTCTGATGTGATTCACATCTGAACCCGTCAGAATAATTTCATTTTCTCCAATCTGAGAAGGCTCTGCAAAAAACTGATGCATACTCCCGCTCCTTTACCCTTCCTTGCACGCCGTTACGCTGACCCATTCTCCCTGATGCGTCACTTCAAGAACTGTAAGACCACAGTCTTTCACTGTTTTAACGACAAGCTCTTCCTTATCGTCGATAATTCCCGATGTAATATAGATTCCGCCCGGCTTAAGCTGATCAAGAATCACCGGCGTCAGAGGCACAAGCACCTCAGCCAGAATATTGGCTACGACAATATCATAACAGCCATATCCGACTCTGTCCTGTACTTCCTTTTCTGTAATAATATTTCCAATCATCATTTCAAAGGAAGCGGGATCAATCCCGTTTACTTCCATATTTTCCTTCACAGCTTCCAGAGCGCAAGGGTCGAGATCTGTACCCACCGCATGGCGCGCGCCAAGCTTCAGACTGATAATAGAAAGAATTCCGCTTCCCGTTCCCACGTCAAGGAGGACTGTCTCATCTGTCAGATGCTTGCGGAGCTGACGGATACACAGCTGTGTTGTCTCGTGCATTCCTGTACCAAAAGCCGTTCCCGGATCAATCTGGATTAAAAGCTTGTCCCGGTCCTCCGGCTGCACTTCCTCCCATGAGGGTTTAATCAGAATATCATCCACATAAAACTGATGAAAGTATTCCTTCCAGTTATTAATCCAGTCCTTATCCTCTGTCTCTGAGGAAGAAATGCTTCCTTCTCCTACATCTACTCCCCATCCTCTTATCTCGTCAAGACCTTCCTGCACTCTGGCAAGCATGGCTCCCTGATCGGTATCCGGCTCCAGATAAAAACTGATATAGGCAACTCCGTCGTTTTCCGGAATATCCGGAAGAATATCTACAAACATCTGCTCCTTGTCGCTCTCGGAAAGGGGAATTTTATCCTCAATCTCAATTCCCTCGATTCCTGCCTCCATCATCATGGAGCTTATCATATCCTCAGCTTCCGCCGTCGTTTTCAGCGTATATTTATTCCACTTCAAGCTCTGCGCACCTCTTCCCTTTATTTCTGCTTTTTGTGCCCCGGCACATCTTTTCCGCTTCGTATCTCCGCACATATTACCACAGAAAAGAGAATCCCGCAAGCAGGATTCTTGCGGGATTCTCCATGGGATTC
>CAUWNO010000064.1:0-12073 GCA_963559965.1 uncultured Lachnospiraceae bacterium
AAATTCTTTCCTTTCCTGCCTGATTGGTGGTATACTTGTGTTACTATGAATAAGAAAGTATATCGTACACTGGAATTTAATAAAATAACGGAACAGCTGGCTTCCCATGCAGGAAGCGCAGGAGGGCGCGAACGCTGCCTGAATCTGGAACCCATGTGTGACCTTGGGGCTATTGAAAGCGCTCAGGCGGAGACAGCGGATGCTCTGAGCCGGGTCTATCGAAGAGGAGGTTTTTCCTTTGCAGGCATCCGGGACGTCCGTCCTTCCCTGAAACGGCTGGCTATCGGAGGCTCCCTTCATATCAACGAGCTTCTCGACGTCTGCTCTCTTCTCGAGACTGCCGCACGGGCAAAACAGTATTCCCGGCAGAACGACGGGAGAGAGGCAGAACCTGACACCCTTGATCCGCTCTTTTCCTCGCTGGAGCCCTGTTCTCCGCTTGTTCAGGAGATACGCCGCTGCATCCTGTCTGAAGAAGAAATCAGCGACGACGCCAGCCCCGGACTGCGTCAGGTCCGCCGTGCCATCCGCACTGCAAACGACAGAATTCACTCTACTTTGTCAGGCATGGTAAACGGTTCTGTCAGAACGTATCTTCAGGACGCTGTCATCACACAGAGAAACGGCCGCTACTGTATTCCTGTAAAGGCCGAATACAGAAGTCAGGTTCCGGGAATGATTCACGATCAGTCGTCCACCGGATCGACTCTCTTTGTGGAGCCTATGGCTGTCGTCCGTCTGAATAATGAGCTGAAGGAACTCAGCATAAAGGAACAGGAAGAAATAGAACATGTACTGGAGCGGCTCAGCGAAGAAACCGCCCTGTGTTCCGAATCGCTGGAAGAAGACGTTTCCATTCTGACAGAACTTGATTTCATCTTTGCAAAAGCCATGCTTGCCAAAGAAATGAAGGCGTCCTGCCCGGTCTTTAACGAAAAACGTGAGATTCTGATAAAAGAGGGCCGTCACCCCCTTCTCGATCCGGCAAAGGTCGTACCCGTTACCATCCGTCTCGGACAGGACTACGATCTTCTGATTGTCACCGGACCCAATACAGGCGGAAAAACGGTCTCCCTGAAAACAACGGGACTTCTGACCCTTATGGGTCAGGCGGGTCTTCATATTCCCGCCGCACAAAATTCACAGCTTGCCGTCTTCGACGACGTCTACGCCGATATTGGCGACGAGCAGAGTATCGAACAGTCCCTGAGTACTTTTTCTTCACATATGACAAATATTATCCGGATTCTTGAAAAAGCCTCGCTCAATTCCCTCGTTCTTTTTGACGAGCTTTGCGCAGGAACAGACCCCACAGAAGGCGCGGCTCTTGCCATCGCAATTCTTTCCCATCTTCACAAAATGGGGATCCGTACCATGGCTACCACGCACTACAGCGAACTTAAAGTCTTCGCCCTGTCCACATCCGGAGTAGAAAATGCATGCTGCGAATTTGATGTAGAAACTTTAAGTCCGACTTACAGACTTTTAATCGGTATTCCGGGAAAGAGCAACGCTTTTGCGATTTCCTCCAAGCTCGGACTCCCCGGCTTTCTCATTGAAGAAGCCCGCGAACATCTGAGCGAGCAGAGCGAAAGCTTTGAGGATCTTCTGTCTGATCTGGAAATCAGCCGGAAGACTATCGAGCAGGAACAGGAAGAAATCCGTGCGCACAAAGAAGAGATCCGTTCTCTTCGCGAGACGCTGGAGCACAGACAGGAAAAGCTCGAAGGACAGCGGGAACGTATCCTTGCAGAGGCAAATGAACAGGCGCGGAAAATCCTTCAGGAAGCTAAGGATTACGCCGATCAGACAATGAAGGAATTTCATAAATTCGGAAAGGCAAATATATCTGCCAGCGAAATGGAAGCAGAACGCGCCCGTCTCCGGGAACGCATAAAAAAGACGGAAAAGACCGCGTCAAACGATGCGAAGAAAAAACCGAAAAAACTTTTGAAGGCTTCCGACCTTCATTTAGGTGATTCTGTACGCGTTCTGAGTCTGAACCTGAACGGAACTGTAAGCTCTCTTCCTGATGCAAAAGGAAATCTCTATGTACAGATGGGAATTCTCCGTTCTCAGGTAAAACTCTCTGATCTGGAGCTTATAGATGAAGCCGTGATCACGACAAAGCAGTTTAAGAAGACAGGCTCCGGAAAGATCCGCATGAGCAAGTCAGCCAGCGTCAGTACAGAAATTAATCTTATCGGTATGACAGTAGACGAGGCTCTCGCTCACCTTGACAAGTATCTGGACGACGCCTATCTTGCGCATCTTCCTTCCGTCCGCATCGTTCACGGAAAAGGCACAGGCGCGCTGCGGAAAGCCGTGCAGGGACAGCTCAAGAGAAATAAATATGTAAAATCCTACCGTCTCGGAGAATTCGGCGAAGGAGACGCAGGAGTTACCATCGCCGTTTTTAAGCAGGATTAGAAACAGGAGTAAACAGACATGGCAGCAAAACAGAAAATATTAATTGTAGACGACGACGCAAATATCGCAGAGCTTATTTCCCTGTATCTGACCAAGGAATGTTATGAAACCATGATAGTAAACGACGGAGAGGATGCTCTCTCCGTCTTTGATTCCTTTGCTCCGAACCTGATACTTCTCGATCTGATGCTTCCCGGCATCGACGGTTATCAGGTCTGCCGTGAGATCCGCGCAAAGTCCTCCACCCCCATCATTATGCTCTCCGCCAAAGGAGAAGTTTTTGATAAGGTTCTGGGACTGGAGCTGGGAGCCGACGATTACATTATCAAACCCTTCGATTCCAAGGAGCTTGTCGCCCGCGTCAAAGCTGTGCTGCGCCGTTATCAGCCGCCGAAGCCCGAGCCGCCGAAAGATTCGGCAAAAATCGTCGAGTATCCCGATCTCATTATCAATCAGACAAACTACTCCGTTCTCTATCAGGGACGTCCTGTAGATATGCCTCCCAAGGAGCTGGAACTTCTCTATTTCCTTGCTTCTTCCCCCAATCAGGTCTTTACCAGAGAGCAGCTGCTCGACCATATCTGGGGCTACGAATACATCGGAGACACCCGCACCGTAGACGTACATATCAAGCGGCTGCGCGAAAAGATAAAAGATCACCCCTCCTGGGGACTTGCCACTGTGTGGGGCATCGGATACAAATTTGAAGTAAAAGGATAGGCTGTTATGAAACATTCCATCTATCTGAAATTTATTTTCATCTACCTGATTTTCGGCCTCCTGAGTTTCTTCACCATCGCTACCTTCAGCTCGGAAATGACGCTGAACCATCTGACAGAGCGAAAGGCGGAGGAGCTGTACCGGGAGGCAAATTATATTTCTGCAAATTTTGCAAAAGCATATTATTCCAGCAAATCCGGCGAAGCCTCTCTGAATACGATTCATTCTCATTTTCAGGCTCTTGACACCTACCTCGGAGCCTCCATCTGGCTTCTCAACACAGACGGCACGCTTCTCGTCGACTCAGATTCTGCCCTTTCTTCCCCCGAAGACTGTGTGGAAAATTTTGATCCGACAGATATGGGAAGCAGCTACTATATCACCGGCAGCTTTTACGGGCATTTCGACGAAGAAATGCTCTCTGTAGCCGCGCCCATTACCTACAATTTTCGTCCCAGAGGCTATGTTCTCATTCATCTTCCCATGTCCGGCCTTCTTCAGGAACGGGACAGCCTTCTGAACATTACCTATCTGACCCTGCTCTTTATCTTTGCGTTTTCACTTCTTATTCTTGCCGTCTTCACAATTACTGTTTATCGACCCTTGATGAAGATCACAGAATCCGCCCGCCAGTATGCGCTGGGCAATTTCAAATATGAGCCCGACATCGGAGGCGAGGACGAAATAGGGCAGCTTGCAGCCACACTGAATTTCATGGCTCATGAGCTGGGCGAAGCAGACGATTATCAGAAAAAATTTGTCGCAAATATTTCCCATGACTTTCGTTCTCCCCTGACCTCTATCAAGGGATATCTGGAAGCAATTCTTGACGGCACGATTCCTCCGGAAATGCAGGAAAAATATCTCCGGATTCTTCTTATGGAAACGGAACGCCTGAACAAGCTTACAAGCGGTCTTCTGACGCTCAACTCCTTCGATACAAAGAAAAACCGCCTTGATATTACCAGCTTCGACATCAACGCCGTAATCAAAAACACGGTTTCTTCCTTTGAAGGACGCTGTACCGAACGCCATATTTCCATCGAGCTTCTTTTTGACGCAAAGCAACAGCTCGTATCGGCGGATATGGGAAAGATCCAGCAGGTAATGTACAACCTTCTGGATAACGCAATTAAATTCAGCCCCAGCGATTCCGTAATCACCATCGAAACGACGCTCCGCCACGAAAAGGTCTTTATCTCTGTCAAGGACCAAGGTGTCGGCATTCCCCGCGACAGTATGAAAAAGATCTGGGAACGCTTCTACAAGACCGACGCATCCCGCGGGAAAGATAAAAAAGGAACCGGTCTTGGTCTTGCCATCGTAAAAGAAATCATCACCTCGCACGGCGAGCATATCAACGCCATCTCTACAGAGGGCGTGGGAACGGAATTTATCTTCACGCTGCCAAGAGTGCATGAGGAGGAAGACCAATGAATAAGACAGATGTGCCTGAGGGTATAGATACGAGATAACGTATCACACAGAAAATCGAAAGCTTCCTCCCCTAAAAAGAACGCCATATACTCCAAACAGAATATACAGCGCCCCTTTTGTGATTTTCAATGATTCTTTTTATCAAATAATAGTTTTATAACTCTTTTCGCAGAATATCTCCCACCCCACCGCCGGTATGGATCAAATAAAATTCTTCCTTTGTATATCCAGTTTCCTCCATTACAGTAAAGGCGATAGCATCAAAGGCGGAAATCGAGGCCAATGTGCTGGCAGAAGAGATAATCCCCCATTTGTCTGGCTCCCGGTCAATTTTAATTTTCAATACGATGTCAGATGCCTGACCAAGCTTTGAATTCTCATTTTCCGTTACACCAATGACCGTCAGTCTCTTCTTCTGCGCTGCCGGAATATAATTCAAGATCTCCTGAGTATTACCACTCTTGCTCAACAAAATCAGAATATCACCCTGCTGCATCGCTCCCATACCCCCGTGGATAGAATCTGCCGGCGACAGAAAAAAGGCAGGAATCTCCACGACTGAAAGGGTGTGGGCAATTCGCTTCGCCGCCTGTCCTGCTGTTCCACAGCCGGCTAGAATAACCTTTTTACCACCCTTCTTGACCTGACATAACAATTCAGTAATTTGTGACATCACATCGTAATCTACCCTATCTGCTACTTTACTAATCGTCTCCGCTTCGTCTTTCATGACCTGTTTTAAACGTTCTTTTCTATCCATAATTATTCTCCCAGCTTCAAAAAATGCCAAATCCGCATAGGATCACCCTTGTCAAATTCCATCATAGCTTCCAAAAGCTTTACCTGATTTCCTCTGTTCATGTGAAGATCCCTTTCTCTGCTGAACCTTGTTTTATTCTTCCTGCCTCTTTATTCTACAGAAAAATCGGCGACTCATATAACTTCTCTGGCATACAGATCTGCGCATAACCGCCATCTACTAACAGAGTTTCGCCAATAATACCGTTGCTCTCCTCACTTGCCAGAAATAATATTGCCGGAGCGATTTTTTCCGCTGTGTTTAACTCAGGCAGCGCCCCCATCCGGCGGAAGCTCTCTAGCACATGAGCTGGACGTTTCTCGTTATTGATCACGGTTGTACCCGGTGCTACCGCATTGACATAAATTTCATGGGATCCCAATTCCAGTGCCATAGCTCTGGTCAGATTCACAATTGCTGCCTCACAGCGCTCTGCATTTCGTCCCATAACCATAACCGAAGCGCCTTCTGCCGCGAACAATTTTGCTGTCTCATACCCAATACCGCTGCTGCTGCCTGTAATCAGGGCAGCCTTTCCTTCCAGCCGTCCCATGAGCTATACCTTCTTCTTCCCTTTACTATAAATGCTTACCATTGCCTGCGCCATAATAACAATGAGGAGTACAGAACCGACTACTACGTCAGACCATACTGCACTCAATATGTTCTGCATACTGAAGATATTAGAAAATGAGGACATAATTAAAGTGCCGATAAATGTTCCGGATATTTTGCCGACTCCTCCAGTCAGTTTGGCTCCACCCAGTACAACTGCTGCAATGGCATACATCTCATACCCAGTTCCTGCCAGCGGGGAAGCTACACCTACACGGGAAGTATAAATCATACCTCCAATGCAAGTCAGCACACTGCAGATAACATGTGCGGTAATTCTGGTCTTCGGCACGCTGACTCCCATCATGTTTGCCGCCTCCAGGTTGCCTCCTACGATGTACATGGAACGTCCGATAAACCGACGGTTCAGTACGAAAGCAGTAATCAGGGTTGCCACAATAAACAGGATCAATGGAAACGGAAGGATGCCTCCAAAGGTCAACCGCCCCAAAGCCAATACCGGAAACGGTATGCTGGCTACCTTGTAGGTAGTCTGATCACAGAACATCTGCACTAGACCGCGAACAAACATCTGTGTCGCCAGAGTTGCAATAAAGGCAGGAATCGAAAGCTTCTCTACCAAAAGTCCATTTATAAAACCTACCATTGCACCAGCCAAAAGCGGAACCACAAAAGCCAGAACAATATTATACTGAGACAGGTTAAGCATCAAATATCCAGAAAGCGCAAAAACTGAAGCCACGCTTAAATCAATAGAACCGCAAAGTACTACAAAGGTCATTCCGATTCCAATAAATCCCATTAGGCTGGCAGAACGGAGCAGGTTCGTCAGATTCTCCGGTGAAATAAATGTTCTCTGTACGCAGACACCCACCAAGAGCACAATCAGAAGACCAACCAACGCGATATTATTGCTGAAAAATGATTTTACCTTGTTCATGTTTGTCTCCCTCCTTATTTTGAACGCTTTCCTATTCCGTGGAAATACAGAGCTGCCAGAACAATGCAGGCTTTCAACATCAAAGTTACCGGATAAGATACGTTGTTCATATTGCACATCATAGTAATCAGCTGAAGTACAAACGTACCACATACCGTTCCGATGATGTTTGGGTACCCACCATCAATAGGTGTTCCGCCAATCAAAGTTGCTGCAATGGCATCAATCTCCATATCAGTTCCAATGGTAGACGGATGGGCACTGGATACGACTACTGCCTCCAGCATACCTGCTGCCCAAGCTAAAGCGCCTGTGATGGCATAGCAGAAAATAACAATTTTCACAGTATTAATACCACAGTTTCTCGCAGCCACCGGGTTATTACCATAGGCCTCTACTCTGGCTCCCAGCTTCATTTTATTAACTAGGATATAGACAATCGCCACTGCAATAACCACAATAAAGAAATGAATCGGAATATGTCCGAAAATCGGCTGTGTAAAAAGTTTCGTCAAATTCGGTGCCGTATAGGTAACATTCGCTGCACCGCTGATTCCCTTAGCCATACCACGCATAATATAACGGAGTGCCAAAGTCGCTACCATGGGAAGAATCGCGAACTTGGAGACTGCTACACCTGCCAGACATCCAAAAGCCACAACCAGCAGGATGGAAAAGATAATTAGAGTCGGAGACTGGTGTACAATTCCCAATGCCGCCAGCACCGAGCCCAGTGCCATAGCAGAACCTACGGAAATATCAATACCACCGGTAGCGATAACCAGGGACATACCAAGGGATACAAGAACAACTCTCGATACCTGCTTAAAGAAGTTATTAAACGTAATCCAGCTCAGGAAATTATTTGTCGCTACGATATTAAAAACCAGTAGCGCCAGAAATAAAATCAGAGCGATGTTCTTTTTAAAGAATACCAGATCGAACTTAATGCCCATCTCTTTTTTCATCTCTTATTTCTCCTTTCCTGTAGCAATGGTTTCCATAATGCTCTTCTCAGATATTTCCTGACCGGTCAGCTCACCCATAATCTTACCATCGCGAAGTACCAGAATACGGTCACAGTTGCGGACAAGCTCTGCCATCTCAGAAGAGATAAACAATACGCTGATACCATTATCTGAGAAATCATGAATCAGTTTCTCAATCTCAGCCTTCGCTCCTACATCAATACCACGGGTAGGCTCGTCCAGAATGATGAGTTTCGGATGAATTGCCATCCAACGGGAGAGAATTACCTTCTGCTGATTTCCACCAGACAGGTTTTTGATCAGCTGTTCCCCACTTGGGGTCTTGATCAGCAGCTTCTGAATATAATCATCAGAAAGCTGTTTTCTCTTTCTAGAATTGATAAATCCGCCCTTGGTCAGATCGTCCAAAGAGCAAATGGTCAGATTGTTCTGCACGGTCACATCCTGAAAGATTCCCTCTTCACGACGATTTTCAGTACAGAAAGCCAAGCCTGCTCGGATAGCCTCCTCCGGGGATTTAATCCTCACATTCTTGCCATCCACATAGATTTCTCCAGAATCCGGATGATCGCAGCCAAAAATAATACGGGCTGTCTCCGTACGTCCTGCGCCCAGAAGACCTGCCAAACCTAGAATCTCACCCTTTTTAATATGAAAGCTTACATCGTTTACATAAGGAACCCGAATCAGATTTCTGACCTCCAGGATGTCCTCTTTATCACTGAAGTCCCGGATTGGAAGAGTTCTTTCCAATTTAACCTCTTTCTTTCCAAGCATCGTTTTCAACAAATCATACTCTGACAGTTCCTCCGTCTTCCAGGTTCCCATATAGTGACCGTCCTTCAGTACGGTAATTCCATCCTTTATTGCATCGAAGGTCTCATACATTCCATCTACACCAATGATATACACATCTTCGTTAATCTTAAGTCCTGCGGACTGACAAGCCAGAGATACGCCAAGTGCCATCTCGTCGTTATGGCAATAGAACGCGTCGATATCGCCGCCTGTGGACTGAAGTACATTTGCTGCTACCTCCTGTGCCTCTGTACGGGAGAAGTTTGCTGTCTGCTGTACTACAAAGTCAAAGTTACCTTTCTCCTCTGCCACTGCATGGAATCCATCAGAACGGTCGCGTACATCGGTACCTCCCAGGATACCCTGAATTTCTGCTACCTTAATAGTATCCAGTCCCTTATCTGTACAAGCCTTATACGCCCATTCACCTGCATACCGACCCTGAGCCACAAAATCAGATGAATAGAAGGATACATAATCAACACCCGGTGTACCATTGGATCCCCTTGACTTCATAATAACCGGAACGCCTTTTTCCTTACACTTGTCAAGTGCCGGCTGAATAGCATCACCATCAACTGCTGTGATTACGATTACGTTACATCCCTGTGCCAGAAGAGACTCTACATCAGAAAGCTGTTGCTCGGTATCGCCCTCTGCATTCACAATAGTGATCTTGTAGCCACGCTCATCTGCCGCTCTCTGCATATCCTCACTCTCTACTGTACGCCAGGTGCTTGCTAAGTCTGCCTGAGAATATCCTACATAAAGCTCGTCCTTCGACGGCCATTTCCATTCTGTAGCCTCTGTGGGAGCTGCTGTGTCCTTGTTCTCTGATGTATCTGCTGTTGTCTCGGTTGAACTGCTGTCGTTTGCCGCACTGTCGCCTTCCATGGATGTGCCGCCACAGGCCGCCAAAGAGCATGTGATGGTCAGGGAAAGAAGTAATGCTGCCGCTTTTTTCATTTTCATAAATAAAACCTCCACCTATTTTGTTTTTTACCCTTTTTAATGAACAATCGTGCATTTGGAATTCCTTTTGCTACAATTAATTTTATCTATTCGAAGCAATGGAGTAAATATTCTAGTGCATTTTTTACTATTTTGTCCTATTAATCAGTTTTATTTTGTGTGATTTTACTTTTTTTCAGTGATTTTGCACAGTTTTTTCACTTCCTGCGCTTCGTTTTGAAGTATTTGCTTTGCAGTTTTATTTCATTTCGCTAAGCCGCTTTCCCACATCACCTTCTGGATGAATCTTTAAGAATCCCTCCTGGCTAAAGCCCTTCATATGGGAAATTGCGATGGCAATGGCGTCAAATACTGCCAGAGTAGCTAAAATACTACCTGTGGCCAGCACATTGTACTCGTCCGGTTCTTTCTCCACACGAATTTTCAAAACCAGATCGCTCTCCTTTGCCATATAAGATTCCTCATTTTCTGTCACTGCAATCAGAAGTGCTCCACGTTCTTTGCATGGAGTAATCATTTTATTGAGTTCCTCAGTGTGACCGCCCTTAGAAAGCAGTACCAGGATATCATCCTTCTGCACCACGCCCATGCCGCCGTGGAGGGCATTGGCCGGGGACAGAAACAACGCCGGACAATCCACGCAGCTTAAGGTATGTTCAATCTTCTGTGCAGCAGTACCCGATGTCCCACAGCCCGCCAGAATCACCTTACCCTTACAGTTCATAAAGGCGTCAATGACCTTCTCAATCTGCTCCTCAGATACCGTTTTTTCCAGTTCTGCAATAATTTCAGATTCACAGCGTAACGTATGTACCACAGATTCTTTTATATTCATAGTCCTTCTCCTTATTTTTTATGCTGTCCATAATATGCATTAGGACCAAATTTACGGTTGTAATGCTTCATCTTGATGTTATCTTTAATCATCTCGCACTTTCCGCTTGTCGCAATTTCATCAAAAATTGCCATCTTTGCCACATATTCCAGAACCTGCGCGTGCAGCACTGCAGCATGCGGCGTCTTTCCCCATGTAAACGGGGCATGGCTGTGTACCAGAACAGCCTGCATTTCCACACAATTACGGTTCTGGAACTCCTCCAGAATCACCTTCCCGGTATTCTTCTCATATGCCTCTTCAATCTCCTCTGTGGTCATCAAGCGGGTACAGGGAATATCTCCAAAGAAATAGTCACAATGTGTGGTTCCATAACAAGGAATATTCTTTCCCATCTGTGCCCACATGGTAGCAAACTGGGAATGAGTATGTACAATACCACGGATTCCCTGATCCTTGAATTCCTTATACAACTCGATATGGGTGTCCGTGTCTGTGGATGGGATATAGTCGCTGTCAACCACATTTCCATTCAAATCTACCGGCACCATCTGTTCTGGTCTCAGCTCATTGTATGGAACGCCACTGGGCTTGATTACCATCAGTCCACTCTCCTCGTCATATCCCGATACATTGCCCCATGTAGAGATAACCAGCTGTTTCTCTACCAGCTCCATATTAGCCTCGTAAACCTCTTTTTTAAATGCTTCTAAACTCATTTCTACAGTTCCTCCTTACAATAGAATTTGATTTATCATTTAAATCCCTTTCCCCGTATCTTATTTAACTCAAAGGATTTAGATATACTATTTAACTGCTTTTCATAGTCCTTATCCGAACGCACTAACACACTTAGATACAATGCGTCAATCACCATCTGCTCTGCAACGCGCCGAGCCACAATATCCCTTCCAACTGTCACGTCGCTGGTAGCAATAAACAAATTGATATCCGAAAGCCGCAAAAGCGGAGACTTACTCATTTTTGTAATACAAATAATAGTCGCTCCCCGTTCATCCGCCACCTTAGCCGCGTTCAGAACTGTGCGTGATTTTCCTTCGTAAGAAATAATAACTGCCACATCACCAGGTCCCAGATTGCTGGCCTCCATTAACTGCATAACCGGATCCTGCTGTGCGGAACCCGGGATTCCCAGTCTACAAAATTTAAAATAAAACAACTGGCATACCGCAGCAGAATCACCTGTCCCAAAGAAATGAATCGACTTTGCCTTTAAGAGAGCCTTCACAGCCTCTTCATAAGCTTCTTCGTCCGCCAAAAGAATGGTATCTGTCAAAGTCTGCATATTGCTTTTATATACCTTCTGTAAATTATCCAGAACAGAATCCTCTTTGTGTATTTCCTCCACTGTCATAATGCTACTGTCATTTAGTGCATTGGCAAATGCCTGTTTCATTTCTGAAAACCCAGAATAGCCCATTTTCCTGCAAAAACGAATAATGGACGCATCTGAACTATCTGTCTCTCGAGACAATTCCGCCAACGTCATCAGACAAATCAACTCCGGTTTTTCCAACAATGCCTGCGCCACCGCTTTTTCTGCTCTCGGCAAGGTT
>CAUWNO010000065.1:0-12040 GCA_963559965.1 uncultured Lachnospiraceae bacterium
CCTGTAGCGCCGGGCGCTGAAAAAAAGCCAGACAAGAATCAGCAGAAGCTCCATTCCCTGAAAGAAAAGGAGCAGCACCCACTGACCCTCCAGAAGGATAAAACCAAAACCGAAGCTTAACAGCCACAGCCCGAATGAAAAAAGAAGCTGCCGGCGCAATTCTGCATTTCTCAGATAACTCATAGCGCCTCCTATTCTCCCAGCTTGTATCCCATCCCGCGTACCGTCAGGATAAGAGAAGGATTCTGCGGATCTTCTTCTATCTTTTCACGAAGCCTCTTAATATAAACAGTCAGCGTGTTGTCGTTTACAAATTCTCCTGCCGCATCCCAGATCTCCTCCAGAAGCTGTCCCCTTGAGAGAACCATGCCTCTGTGATTCAGGAAAAACAAAAGAAGCCGGTACTCAAGCGCCGAAAGAAAGCAGTCCTTCCCCTCTCTTGTCACAACAGCCCGCACCGTATCGACCCGAAGACCGCCCAGCTCTACGACTGCCTGACTCTTCCCGCAGCGGCGCAGAACGCTCCGTATCCGGGACACCAGCTCTCTGGGGCGGAAAGGCTTGCTGATATAATCCTCCGCCCCCAGATCAAGGCCCGTTACCACACTGAACTCGTCGCCGGAAGCCGTCAGAAAAATAACCGGAAGATCCGATGCCGATTTTACAGCAGAGCAGACAGAAAATCCGTTCCCGTTTTTCAGCGACACATCAAGAAGAAGGAGGTCGAAGCTCTCCTCCTCCACTGCGCGGAGCGCTTCCTCCTGCCCTTCTTCCGCACGGACAAGAAAGCCTTCTGTCCGCAGCACGGCGCTTAAATTTTCTACTATCGCTTTATCATCTTCCACCAGCAGTATCTTTGTCATTTTCGTCCTTCCCTCCGGGCTTTGACACCTTTCCCATCAGCATAACAAGAAGCGTCAAAATTCCGATTACCACAAAGATTCCTGCCATTCCCTTTCCCATAATGCCAAGGGAAATCAAAAAATCATTCCACATTCCTTCCACCTCCTACAGGTATGCAGCCACAAGACTGATTACAAGACCTCCGGCAATTACAGAGGCAATCTGACCGGACACGTTCGCTCCGATTGCATGCATCAGAATCACGTTTGTCGGATCCTCTTCCATCGCCATCTTCTGCACGACGCGCGCCGACATCGGAAATGCTGAGATTCCTGCTGCGCCTATCATCGGGTTAATCTTCTTTTTCCGGAACAGGTTCAGGAATTTTGCAAGAAGCACGCCGCCGACGCTGTCAAAGACAAAGGCAACCAGACCAAGAGCCATAATAAGAAGCGTGTCAAAGTTTACAAAAGCATCTGCACGCATACTGAAAGAAATCGTAATTCCCAGAAGCAGGGTAATTAAATTTGCCAGCACATTCTGAGCCGTATCGGACAGCGTACCAAGAACGCCGCACTCACGCAGCAGATTTCCGAACATCAGAAAACCTACGAGAGCCACAGACTGCGGAGATACAAGTCCTACAAGAAAGGTTACAAGAATCGGGAATGCAATTTTCATCTTTTTGGAAACGGTTCCCGGAGTATATTCCATATGAATTTTCCGCTCTTTCTTCGTTGTTACAAGGCGGATGGCAAAGGGCTGTACAATCGGCACAAGAGCCATATAAGAATAAGCTGCCACAGCAATCGGCCCCACATAATTGGAATGCAGAACCTGTGAAACAAGAATGGATGTCGGACCGTCAGCAGCTCCGATAATTCCGATAGAGGCAGCGTCCTTCAGGTCAAAGCCGAGAAGAACAGCGACGCAGATAGCAAAAAAGATACCAAACTGCGCTCCTGCTCCAAAAAGGAACATGGACGGCATGGACAGAAGCGGTCCAAAGTCAATCATAGCTCCGATACCAATAAACAAAAGAATCGGAAGCGCCTCAGAAGCATTGATTCCTACCTCAAACAGCCATTCTATAATACCGTTTACTACGCCGATGCCCTCAATCTCCTGATTGATTACGCCTGACAGCGGCAGGTTCACAAGAATCGCTCCAAAGCCCATCGGCAGAAGCAGAGCCGGTTCATAGCCTTTATGAATTGCCAGATAAATCAGCACTGCGCCTACAAGATACATTACAGCCTGCTGCCATGTAATCGACAACAGACCCTCCCATAAGAATTCCATTCATTCTCCTCCTCGTGTAAAAAAAATTAAGAGACCTCCGGCGTCTCTGCCGAAAGTCTCCGCCGATTAAAGATCATAGCATATCCGCTCTTCACTGTCAATTCATACGCCCTCATTATCAAAGGGCGGAATGAAGCTCTCCTCCGCCGTTTCTCCCTCCTGAACAAAGGCATTTTCCACCCCAAGGGAAAGGGCGTAGCTGACAAGTCTCTCATATTCTCTTTTTGTTGTCCTGCGGTTAATCTCCTGCCATTTTTCCAGTCCGGGAAGGGGCGTATACTGATTCATCAGGCTCAGATAGACGGTGTCTCCGTATGTCTCATAGACATAGCGCACAACCTCCTTCGCATTCCTGGTATGCCCCGGAAGAAGAAGGTGGCGGACTATCACGCCCCGCGTCATCATCCCGCTTTCATCAAAAGACGCGTTTCCTGTCTGACGCACCATCTCCTGAAGCGCCTTCTTTGCCACCTCCGGATAATCCTCTGCATGAGAATACCGCTGCGCCGCCTCCCTGTCCATATATTTGAAATCAGTCAGGTAAATATCTGCAAGACCCTCCATCATTTTCAGCGTCTCCGTCTTTTCATATCCGCCGCAGTTGTAAACGACAGGCAGAGAGAGACCTCTCCTTTTTGCCGCCTCCAGCGCCTTTACAATCTCCGGCGTATAATGTGTCGGCGTCACAAGATTGATATTGGCAGCCCCCTTCTCCTGAAGCTCCAGAAAAATCTCGGAAAGTCTTTCACAGGTAATCTCTTTTCCGGCTCCTCCCCGCGCTATCTCCCTGTTCTGACAGTATACGCAGCGTAAGGGACAGCCTCCGAAAAAGACGGCTCCCGATCCCTTTTCCCCAGAAATACATGGCTCCTCCCACATATGAAGGGCAGCCCTTGCACAGAGAATCGTACCGGAAGGCACGCCGCAGAACCCTTTCTGCCCGGCTCCACGGTCAGCCCCGCACTCCCTCGGACACAAAGTGCAGCCGTTCTCCCCGGTCATCCTGCCGCCTTAAGAAGCCCTGTAGACTGCAGAAACAGAACTGCCATCATCACAGGAGCCACATAACGGATCATAAAAGCGTAAAGCTTCTTCCTTCCAAATGTATGTCCGCTTGCTTCCATCTCATCAATAATCCACTTTGGCTTCATGACCCAGCCAATGAAAATACAGGTCAGGAAAGAAATCAGCGGCATCAGAAAGCTGTTGCTTACATAATCCATTACATCGAGAAGCTGCGCCGTCTGTCCGTTGGGAAGACTAAGCTCAAAGTAGAAAATATTGTACCCCATACAGATTACGGCTGCCGCTCCGGCAGACAGTACGCCTATAATCAGGCTCATTCTGCGGCGGCTCTGATGAAAGATTTCCATGCAGCTGGCAACAAGAGTCTCCATAATAGACACGCAGGAGGTCAGGGCGGCAAAGGCAACCATTACAAAGAACACGAAACCTACGGCAGTTCCCGCCGCACCCATGCTCTCAAAAACCTTAGGCAGCGAAACA
This sequence comes from uncultured Lachnospiraceae bacterium, assembly GCA_963559965.1. GTDB lineage: Bacteria > Bacillota > Clostridia > Lachnospirales > Lachnospiraceae > Laedolimicola. Next base: position 3,652 of record CAUWNO010000065.1, read on the forward strand.
AACATCAGACTCGGACCGGAAGTCATTCCCTCCGTACCGGAAAATACATAGACAGCCGGAATGATCATCAGTCCCGCCAGAAAGGCTACGCCTGTGTCGAAAATTTCTATCTGCCCTACGGAACGGTTCAGATTGACGTCATCCTTCACATAAGAACCGTAGGTAATCATAATTCCCATAGAAACACTCAGCGAAAAGAACAGCTGGCTCATGGCATCCAGAAGAATTTCCAGAAATCTTCGGAACGTCAGCCCTTCAAAATTCGGAATCAGATAGACCGCAGCTCCCTCAAGTCCCGTCCTCGTCACGCCTGCGGCGTCCGTATAGCGAAGCGTCAGAGAAAACACGGCGATTCCACAGATTAAAAGAATCAGCCCCGGCATAATGACTCTTGAAAAACGTTCAATTCCCTTTTCCACACCTCCATATACGATAAAGGCTGTAATTGCAAGGAAAATCAGCATAAATACAAGGGGCGATACCTTAGAAGTAATAAATGAGGTAAAATAGCCGTCTCCGGAAGCCGCCTTATGCTGTCCCGTCACATACACCATCATATATTTCATCACCCAGCCGCCGATTACTGAATAATACGTCATAATCAGAGCCGGAACCAGAAAGGTAAGATAACCGAGAAATTTCCATTTCCTTTTTACCGCGCCGAATGCCTGAAGAGCATTCTTTTTCGTCTTTCGTCCCATAGCGATATCTGTCGTCAGGAGCGTAAAGCCAAAAGTCAGTACCAGCACAAGATAAATCAGCAGAAAAAGGCCTCCTCCGTCTTTGGCCGCAAGATAGGGAAATCTCCAGATATTTCCTACTCCTACGGCGCTTCCTGCCGCGGCAAGCACAAAACCCAGCGAGCCGCTGAAGCCTCCTTTTTTCTTCTTTTCCATAATAGTCTCCCTCTTTCTTTTCTCAGTACATTTTCGTTCAATACATTTTCATTCAGCTCATTTTCATAAGGCGGACAAAAAATTCCACAGCCTTCACGAGCGTCGCCACAGGAACCCTTTCATTATTTCCATGAATCATGCCGCGCTCTTCTTTGGAAAGTTTCATGGCTGAAAACTTATAAATATGATTGGTAATACGGCAGTAATGCCAGGAATCGCTGCAAGCCATCATCAGATACGGCGATACAATCGCCTCTGTCCATGTATCTGCAACAGCCTGGCTGAGGCGCAGATACTCTTTGCAGTCTGTATCGGACTCTGCCGACGGATTGCGTCCCTCAAATACTGTCACCTCAATATTCGGATTCTTTATCGTATCTTCCAGATACTGACGCGCCGACTCCACCGTATCCTTTCCAAGAAGTCTTAAGTTCATCCCTACAGAAGCCGACGGCGGAATCACGTTAAAGGCTTTTCCTCCCTGCATCTTTGTCATGGCACAGGTGGTTCTTACCATCGCATTCAGCTCGCCGCCCGATGCCCGGCACACTTTGTCAAACAAAGGTTCCAGACACCAGAGATTTGCAAAAAGAAGCTTATAGGCAAAGCTGGAATGACGTCCCAGCGTGTCAAGCATCTCTTTTACAGGCTTTGTAATCTGGCGCGGGAAGGGGTGCTTCTCCACATCGACAACCGCCTGCGCCAGCTCGCCCACGATGGTGTGGACAGGCGGCATGGACGCGTGACCGCCGCTGCTCTTTGCATGAAATTCTATATTTGTCAGACCCTTTTCTGCAATTCCAATCAGCGCGCACTCCCGCTTCACGCCCGGAAATACGTTTTCTACGACAGCTCCTCCTTCGTCCAGAACAAGAGCCGGCTTAATACCGCGTTCTTCCAGAAGATCCACAATCGCCGGGCAGGTCGGTCCATTGATCTCTTCCTGTCCGGAAAATGCGAAATAAATATCATGTTCCGGCACGAAACCCTCGCTGATAAGCTTCTCTGCCGCTTCCATAATACCGCACAGCGTTCCCTTCGTATCGAGCGTTCCTCTTCCCCAGAGCACGCCGTCCTCTACGATTCCTTCAAACGCCGGTTTCTTCCACTGGGATTCTTCCGCAGGAACCACGTCGTAATGAGACATCAGAACTACAGGCTCCTCCTCTGTCTTTCCCTTCCAGCGGTACAAAAGACCGTTCACACCGACAAATTCCCGTGTACACGTCTGATGCACCTTCGGATAAAGCTTCGGAAGAAGCTCCTGAAACCTCTTAAATTCTTCCTTGTCAATCAGCTCCTCTTCATTATAGGAAACGGTCTTGCAGCGGATAAGCTCCGCCATATCCTGAACAATTTTTTCTTCATCCAGTTCCACCGTATCTCCTGCCGATTTCAGTTCCTCCTTCGGACGAAACATGGCTGCGCGGATGACAAGAACCGCCACAAAAATAAGTAATGCTCCAAGTACCAAATATAAAATCGGCATAATCCTTTCTTCCTTTCTGTTTTACTCTTTCTGACCTTTTTATAATTTTCCCTTTTTGTACAGAATACGCGCCGCTCCGATGGCTATCAGCGCTCCCACAGGAACAAGCACTCCCACAGAACCGGAAAGCGATGGAACAAAAAGGAAAAGCAGAATCATAAATACAAGAGGCGCAATAGAAATCTTCCAGTTCTTGCTCACATAAACCACAGCCAGCCCTCCGAACAGAGCCGGAAGAATATTGTCAAACGCCGGTTTCAGCTCCGGAGAATCAAGAATCGGCGTCAGAGGCACAAGAAGAGCCACGCCTGCCGCAATAATGATCGTAGTCACGATAGAGGAAGTCGCTACGGCAATCGTAGAGATAACCTCTCCTTCCTCCGTTCCCGGCTTTACCTTCGCATTTTCCATCGCCGTCAAAGCCGCCGGAACCTTAAGATTCGTCAGGTTTCCCGTCACAAAGGCAAGATACGAGCCTGCCGTTCCCAGCATCGGCACAAAGGTAATAACCTCAATCAGCCCTACCGTCCAGAAAATAGGAGCCACTCCGAGAAGACCTTTCAGCACCGGAACAAGCCCGGGCCATGCATCATAATAGACGCACGTCACGATGGGATAAGAAAATATCATGCCCAGAGCCAGAGCAATCCAGATACGCCCGTAAAAATGCGTCATATCCTCATAGGTTTTTCCTGTCTTTTTCATTTTTCTAACCTCCTATCACCGGCGTAATCAGAACCGCAAAGACCATCGCTCCCAGCATACTCACAGGAAGCGCATAATTTTCCAGCCATTTCATACCGCATTTCTTTACAAGAAGACCGCAGATTCCCATAAGGAAAGTAGAAAACAAAAGGACAAAGATCGGAATCCAGCCTGCAAGTCCGCTCCGGATGTCTGCAAACACCATACCAAGGAAGGCGGATATCATACCGAGAAACAGGGAAGTCATTAAAATATCTCCCCATTTACTGTCCTTGTTTTTTATCTTCATCAGACCGCCCTGTATCTTCCGGATAAAAAGCGGAACCCAGATAAGTCCCGGAAAGATTCCCAGAGTCATCACCCATGCAATCGCCGTATAGACCTTCGGGTCTGTAATCGTCTCTGACAAAGCCGCAATTCCCAGAGCATTCGCCGTCGTAGTAGCTGCCGGAAGCTCATAGGTAATAGCTCCGATCACGCTTAAACGCAGCCATGGAAGCGGAAGTCCAAGAAACTTCGACAGTGTAATCACTCCCAGCAGAATAGAAACTGCCGGAACAAACGTAAAGATTGCGGTAGAAAGCATCATTCTTTTTATCTGTCTCATATCCATGCCCAGAGCTTTTCCTCTCCGCCATGCACGGATAAGAAAGAATAGCGACTGCGCAATAACAAAAAGTATGATAAGACCCGCAAGAACAAATAGAAGCATACTGTTTGGATTAAACATAACCAGTTCCCTCGCTTTTCTTTTTTTGCATAAAATCTTTTTCTATCTTTTCTGCATAAAAAGCAGCGTACCGGAGCTTATCGTTCCGATACGCCGCTTTTATAGATTCTACCATGCCCTGAGAAGAGACACAAGTGCCGTATCTCATCCCTTCTCTGTATCCAGATCACAGCAGCAGCAAATCAGGCGGAATACCTGTTCTGCCGCAAGCGTCATATTCCTTTTTGCCTTCTCCTTATCCATAGCTTCTTCCAACGTAGTCACACCCCGGACGATGGGAAAGAAAGCGTCTATTCCCGCCTCATGGCATTTGAGAGCGCCCTCTGTGACGCCGCCTGCAAAGGCTATCACCTTTTTCCCGTATTTTCCGGCAAGGCGCGCCACTCCGGCAGGCGCCTTGCCCATTGCCGTCTGCTCGTCAAGCCGCCCCTCTCCCGTTATCACAATATCCGCGTCTTTTATTTCCTCCTCAAGCCTTGTCTCACGAAGAACCAGATCAATGCCAGAGCTTAAGAATGCATGCGGAAAAAAGCTTAAGAATGCAAATCCAAGTCCTCCCGCCGCTCCTGCTCCGGGTTCTTCCGAAAAATCAGCCCCGGCATATTCGGAAGCCTTTTTTGCATAATGGCGCATCTTTTCATCAAAAACCTCTTTTTCCTCTTCCCTTACGCCTTTCTGCGGTCCGTAAACAAATACGGCTCCCTTTTCTCCGCAGAGGGGATTTTTCACGTCGCAGGCAATCTGAAATTCACATTCATCCAACAGGGAAAGCTTCTGTGTGTCCCTCACCTCTTCTATCCGATCCAGGTCCTCTATTCCCGGGCCGATGGGACGACCTTCTCCATCCAGAAATTCAAATCCAAGAGCCGAAAGCATTCCCGCGCCCCCGTCTGTCGTCGCGCTTCCCCCGATTCCCATAATGAATCTTCTGCATCCTCTTTCCGCCGCATCTTTTATCATCTCTCCGACGCCCCAGGTGGTCGCCTTCCGCGGATCCAGTTCCTCCTGCCGCACCAGCATGATTCCCGAAGCCTGCGCCATTTCCATGACAGCCGTAACGCCGTCCTCCAGGATTCCATACCGTGCGCGCACTTTGCCTCCCAGCGGTCCTCTTACCTCCGTCTCGACAAACCTGCCGCCCATGCCCTCTGTCAGAGCCTCCATCGTACCTTCTCCGCCGTCGGCAAGCGGTCTTACGCACACCCTGGCTTCACATGCCCGAAGAATCCCCTCCTTTGCCGCCGTTCCTGCCTCCATAGAGCTCAGACTCCCCTTAAAGGAATCTATCGCAATCACTGCTTTCATCTGTTTTCTCCCTCTCCTTCTTACAATTTTTTATTTTTAACAGGAAGCACCAGACTATGATGCCTCTTCTTTGCAGAAAATAGTATGGCAGCCTGACATAACGTCCTGCGCTGTATTGCAGCAACTGTACTACAAACAAACGGAGGTGTTTTTATGAACGAATCGTCATCCTGCCGATGCGCGCCCGCGGCGCTGCCGCCGGCCATGGGAATCTTTCCCGTACAGGAATGGCATGAGCCTTACGAGCTGAACGCCGCCCTGTACCACGGAACCATCTTCCCTGATTTAAATCTCGTCTTTCATGCTGCCAAAGATATTCCCAATCCTTTCTCAGAACTTTCTGAGAAAGAACTGTCCGAACAGGAAAAGGCTCTGAACGCCATATCTGCGACCGGCTTTGCACTCAACGATCTGACGCTTTATCTCGACACACATCCCGACTGTCAGAACGGAATCCGTCTGATGAAGCAGCTTCTGAAAAAACGCTATGACGAGCTGGCTGACTATGCTTCCAGATACTGCGTGCTGACACAGCTTTCAGTTCTGACCGGAAAGCCGGACTCCAAAGCCTTTGAATGGGACGAAGGTCCCGCTCCCTGGGAAGGAGGTCTTATCTGATGTGGGCTTATGAAAAAAGACTGCAGTATCCTGTAAAAATCAAAAAAACCTGTCCAAAGACTGCCCAGCTTATTATCAGCCAGTACGGCGGTCCGGACGGCGAGCTGAGCGCGTCGATGCGCTATCTTGCACAGCGCTACTCAATGCCTGTAAAAAGAGTCGGCGGACTTCTTACCGATATCGGAACAGAAGAAATCAACCACATGGAAATCATCTGTTCCATGGTTTACCAGCTAACCAGAAATCTTACGCCGGAACAGGCAAAAACAGCAGGCTTTGACGCCTACTATATCGATCACACGGCAGGGCTGTGGCCGCAGGCTGCGTCCGGAATTCCTTTTACCTCTCTGGAATTCCAGTCCAAAGGCGACGTATTTGCCGATCTCTACGAGGATCTTGCTGCCGAACAGAAAGCGAGAACTGTCTACGAAAACCTGCTCCGCGTCATCGACGATCCCGATGTGAGAGCACCGCTTCTCTTCCTCAGGGAACGGGAAATCGTGCATTTTCAGCGATTCGGAGAAGCCATTGAAATGACGAAAGAAAAACTCGACTCCAAAAACTTCTACTATTTTAACCCGGAGTTTGATAAAAAAACCTTCTCTTCCTCACTTTCATAGAAGAGCTTTAAGAACCCTGTCCTCTGTCTTTCACACAGTGCGCAGGGTTCTTTCTTTTCAGACGTTCAGCTCTCTCCGCATCTCATACCATGCCTCGCCTCCCCAGGAGGAAGCAGAGAGACCTTCGCTTTGAAAGCCCATTTTCCGATACATCTCCACCTTATTTTCCAGGCAGGTAAGAATCAGCGCTTTCCGCCCCTTCGCGGCTTCCCTCTGCGCATACGTCTCCATCAATGCTCTTGCAAGCCCCTGCATCCGGTACTCCGGCAGCACGTCCAGCCCCAAAAGCATAATATTTTCACCATTTTCTTCATGCAGCGACGCGTCTGTGAAAAACTCATCCCTGAATTTCTTCTCACTGACTGCCAATCCGTTTAAAAAGCCTGCAATTTCCCCTGTCTTTCTGTCTTCCGCAGTCAAAAACAGCTCCGGCGCTTTCTGTATCCTCTCAAGCATATGCTCCCTCTTACAGGCTTCGTTGGGAGGAAAACAGATCGTCTCAATCCTGACTGCCTGCTCCGTCTCTTCCCTGCGGATATTCCGAAACAGAAATCTATCCTGTATCCTGTTCATCACTTTTTCTTCCCTCCGCTCTTTTCCTCTGTTTTTCTAATCATTTCCCTCATACACAGACTTCCACTCCTCTTCCGTGAGCCGCGGCACATGCCAGCTTACATCGCCGCCCTCCTCCGGAAAAATTCTTTTATTGGAAATGTATTTCACTCCGCCGTCCTTTTCCGGGCGTACCGTAACCTCATGCACAAGCACTCTTGAATCATCCTCATATGGAAATACCGCCTGCACCGTAAGCGTAATCGTTCCGTCGTCATTTTGAGACGCTCCTGTCACCTCCGGATACGGATATTCCGGATATTCCACCTCATATAGTCCCCTTGGCCTGTATTCATAAGTCTGATCCTCAGCATGGTAAATCGTTTTTTCCCGAAGCGTCTCGCTGTCAATGTCAAAAAAACGCATTACAACAGACTCAAATTCCTCTTTCGGAATACGGTAAACCGCTCCTTTTCCCAGATTTTCATCCGCTGTATAAGGAACCTCCTCTCCATATACCAGAGGATAAAAAATATCATACACATCATAAAAATCTATCTCTCCAAAATCCCCTCCGTTCCAGTCCGTAAGAAAAAGGTTATTCTGCTCATACCCCACGGGAAGAAGATATTCCCTGTTCCATTCCCTGTATCTTTCCTCCAGCGGCTGTACGCGCAGCGCCGCATGCTCCTCTGTTTCGCTCATCGTAAGCACACGCTGCTGCAGAGAGTCCCATGCTCCCGAAAAAATAAGATATCCTTCCTCCGTATATTTCCATACCTCCGCACGGTAAACCCCCTCCGACTTTTTTTCTGCTCTTCCATTTTCATACTTATAATAGCTTCTGGTTACGTCAACCTCTCCGCCTTCCGTATCCAGTTCATAAACTGCAAAATCATTCCCATAGCCGACTTCTGCGATCGCCAGAGCCGCTTTCTCTCCCGCTTCTTTCTTCTCACAAAATGCAAGAACCTCCTGCGCCCCCGCCATATCTGTCTGATTTCTGTTATCCACGGCAGGGTAACCGCTTTCACCAAGAACATTTACAAGACGCTGAACCTCTTCCAGTCCGTTCTCCCGCTTTAATTCTTCCCCTTCCTTTTTATAAAAATCATTACAGATTTCCGCAATCCTTCTCTGCTCTGAAACAGCCTGACCACATCCTGCGGCAAACATCACAGCTGCAACAACGGTAACGGTCATCCTGCGCCTTCTGAAAAATCTCTTCTTTTCGTACCTCATTTTACTCTCCCAAAGTCCCCTCTCATTCTTCTGCCTTTATCTTATCACAAAATATACTTTTACAGAATCTTTTACAAAATAAAAAGTGTCCTCGTTTACCGAAGACACTTTTTAACATCATAACTCTGTTCTTTTACTTTTTATCTTATTCCGCCTGCCCCTGTGAGCCGCGCAACATAAGAGTAGCGCTCTCTGAAAGAAGCGAGGCGCGCTCTTACACGCTACTCATCAA
>CAUWNO010000066.1:0-11995 GCA_963559965.1 uncultured Lachnospiraceae bacterium
AAACGATGAATAAGCTTACTGCTCAGCCTGAGTCTGATAGTTTCCTTATGCTCCCAGACTGCGCTTGCCGCCGAAGCGGAAATGATTCCTCCTTCGACAATCGACTCTGCGGCAGAAACAGAGGTAATTCCTTCTGCAACAGAGGCAGACGCAGCCCCTCTGTCCGAAGAACCGGAAAAGGCTGTTCCCCTTGCAAATTCCTCTCTGATAAAGGAAAATGTAGAATTCGTCATCGATGGAATCACCTACACCATCGATCTTTACTATGACGGGACAAGCCGCTGGGCACTTATCTAGCAGGTGGCGAACCCTTCCGCACCCACTGAAATTACATTACCGGACTCTGTTACATACGAAAATGAAACTTATCCTGTCACGGAGATCCAGTTTTCTCAATGGGACAGCTGTCCTAACGTTACCAAACTGACTCTGCCGGACACTTTAACAAGTGTGAAATCTTCTTCTTTTTATAAGTTTCCGAATCTTACGGAATTGACCATTCCAGGTTCTATTAAAAACTTCGGAGGAAGTTTCCAGAATATGGACAAACTCCAGTCCGTTACCTTTTGCGAGGGCGTGGAAGAAATTTCAGCAAACTCCATGACGCGTGGCTGCGATTCTCTTTCCGAAATAAACCTGCCCTCAACCCTGAAGACTATTAGTGCTCCTGCCGCTTTCAGCGGCGCTGCTGCCCTGACGTCTATTACTCTGCCGGAAGGATTGAACATAGCGGAAGGAAGCCTCTTTTCAAACTGCACTTCTCTGATGAGCGTAGAACTGCCTGCCTCTGTGACAGAGATCCCCTCCAGCACCTTCAGCGGCTGTACCAGCCTGAAAAGTGTCACTGCCAGGGGGACTATCACGTCCATCGGTTCTTCCGCATTTAACAAATGCTCGGCGCTGACAGATATTCCCGACTTAAGTCAGGTCACAAAGATAGAATCTTATGCTTTCAATGAATGCGGCGTTCTTCCCGGTCCGGTAGATCTCCACAATGTGACCGAGATGGGAGCAAACGCGTTTTACGACTGCCAGAAGCTGACCGGCGCGCTGGATCTCTCCAGTTTGAATGCTATTCCCAATAAAGCGTTCAGCTATACCGGAATTGACTCGGTAACCTTCAGCGACAGCCTGACGTCCATCGGCATATGGGCATTTTTGTATACCGATCTTTCCACTGTTTCCTTTCCGGATACCCTGACATCCATCGGAACTTACGCCTTCTGGAAGGTCAAGAAGCTGAGCGGTACCGTCACCATCCCCGACAATGTAACTGCCATCGGAAAGAACGCCTTCAATACTACTGCTGTAGAAAAATTTTATATCGGAAGCGGCGTGGAAAATCTGGACGCCAGTGTATTTGAAGGAAATTCTGTTCTGAAAGAAATCATCATTGACAACAGTCAGGATAATGTAACAATCACAGGAAATCTACCTGCAAACGTTACCGTCACCTATACCCAACCGTCCATCAGCGACAACGTAGGAGATACTATTTCCGATAAGGCAGATGCCCTTACTCTGCAGGAAGCCGTAAATCAGGCAGCCTCATCCGTGAACGGCGGAACCGTGACACTGGAAAAGAATATTAAACTAAGTCAGGCAGTTACTGTTCCTGCCGGACAGACAGTTACCATTACCGCAGAAAGTCCCTTCCAGATAGCCGGAACAAAAACTGCCCAGAACCTGAAAAACCTTTTTGTAATAGAGGAAAATGCTTCCCTCATCCTTACCGGACAGCTTACCCTGTTCGGACGCTACAACCACGGCAGCGTGATCCTGAGCAGCGGAACGCTGGAACTGACCGGTGACGCTGTTGTTACCGGCTCCAAAATTACCAGCGATCTTGCCAACGGAACCGGCTCCAGCGGACTGGGCGTCATCGATATCCGGGGCGAGGGTGCCAGGTTTACGTTATCAGGAGGTAAAATCACCGATAACGCTCTGAACAGCGGCTCCATATCTTACAGTGGTATCGTACGTGTCAGCAACGGCGCCAATATCCAGATCACCGGCGGTGAGATTTCCAAAAGCAGCGCCTCCGCAGCCGCAGCGCTGAACTGCTCCTCCGGCATCCTGATGTACGGTAATGCCAGCGGAACGATGAGCGGCGGCAAAATCAGCGAAAATACCGGACACCGCGGCAGTGCTGTGATGCTCTGGGGAAGCGATGACAATCACCGCACCACCTTTACTCTGTCCGACAGCGGCTCCATTACCGGAAACGTATGCACCTCTGCCAATAAGGTCAAGGGTTCCGGCGCTGTCCATGTGGAAAACAATGCTTCCTTTACTATGACCGGCGGTACGATCTCTGACAACAAAGGTGTCAACGGAGCAGGCGTCTGTGTAGTAGACGGCAATCTTCAAAATGGTCAGACGGAATACGCTACTGCTTTCGTAATGGAAGGCGGCACAATCTCCGGCAACACCGGAAGTATCGGAGGCGGCATCTACTCCTACTCTAACGGCGTAAAGCTCCATGCCGGAAAAATCATCAATAATACTGCTTTCAACATGGGCGGAGGCATCTACAGCGAAGGAAACTACGATTATTACAGTACTCTCTGCTTATCCAATGCCCTGATTACCAACAATACTGCCCGTCAGGGCGGCGGTATGTGGTTCTGCGCCACAGGCGAAGCTACGGTTCATGTAACCGAAGGCGCAGCCATCTTTGACAATACCGCGCAGGACTCCAATCTGGATAAAGGAGCGGGAGACGATTTCGTATTCTCATCCCGTCCGGCAGATAACCATCCTGCCACCCTGGCAAACCGTATGCTGGGCGGCGGATCCATCCAATGGTACAAAGACGGATCTGTTTACCTGCCCGCTGCCGGCGTATATCCTACTACGAATGAAAACACTCCCCGTTATGGAATGTCCGGCGCTGACGCCAGTCCGGTAACAGTAACCGATTACAGGGATTGCCTGGCTTTAAAAGCCATCCCTCTCTCAGAAGATGTGAAAAATACAGCGAAAAAGGAAGCCGCCCTGTTCATTACAGGAAACACTGCCGACAAAGGCGGCGGAATCGGCGCAAACGGAGGAATCGTCATTGGAACAGACGCTACTGTTTCCGTCAACGTAACCAAGGTCTGGAAGGGTGACAGCGCAGATAAACGCCCGGAATCCGTCACAGTAAATCTCCTGAGTAACGGCACAGTCATTGATAGCGCAGTCCTGACAGCGACAAACAACTGGAAACATATCTTCCAGGGGCTCCCCTCTCAAAATAAAGACGGAAAGGCTTTCGTCTACACCGTATCCGAAGCGGCTGTTTCCGGTTACACTGCAGAAATTTCCGGTAGCACCCAGACTGGTTTCACCATCACAAACACTAAAACACATACCCCTGGCGGCGGTGACAACGAGAATCCCGGCACGCCAAATCCTCCGGATTCCTCAGGTTCATCGGGTTCCTCCGGCTCGTCAGGCTCCTCAAAACCGTCGGGCAAACCCGGTTCCAGCGTTGCTGCTCCCCAGACCGGCGATAACAGCAATCCCGCATTCTGGCTTGCCGTGCTCGCTCTGGGAAGTATCTGCCTTGCCGGAACACTCCTTTTCATTCGCAGGAAAAACCACAGCAAATAACAATTGTTCTGTCTTTTTGACATAGAAGAAGGGCATCACAAAATCATCGAATCAGATGGTGGAGTGATGCCCTCTTTGTATGCTTTTTATTTTTTTACATTTCGGTTAATAAACTCTGTTCTGTCCTTGGAATAGACAATTTTCTGGCTTCCGTACAAGCCGTAGTATCCCGACTGCAAATAGCTTACCGCAGCGGAAAGGAAGAAAAACGGCGCCCCGGCAAAGCCGAACATCTCAAGACTGATAAGCAAAGAAGAAATCGGACAGTTCGTCACTCCGCAGAAGACAGCCGTCATTCCGCAGGCTGCCGCCAGAGACGGATCGATATGAAGAATCTGTCCTGCCAGACATCCAAAGGTAGAACCGACAAAAAGAGCCGGAACAATCTCTCCTCCTTTAAAGCCGCCGGAAAGCGTCACCGCTGTAAAAAGGATTTTTAAAAGAAAGGCTCCCCAGAACACCTCTCCTTCTACCGCTCTTTCTACGACCTGCATTCCGGCTCCCAAGTAATCGCTTCCAAACAAAAAGCTCAGAAGAACCACAAGGCAGCCTGTCAGAAAAGCACGCAGATACGCATTGGGAAAACGGTGCTCAAAAAACTCCTCCGTCTTGTGAAGAACAACACAGAATAAGATGCTCACTAAAGCACAGAGAACGCCGAGAATCAGTATCTTTCCGCTGTTTATAAGCGTAAATTCCGGAAGAGTATGCAAAAGAAATCTCTCTCCTGTCAGTCCGAAGGAACAGGCTACTCCGTAAGCTGTATAGGAAGCTATCACACAGGGAACAAGAGCTGCGTACTGCATAATTCCCACGCTCACTACTTCCATCGAGAAGACTGCCGCCGCCATAGGCGTTCCAAACAACGCCGAAAACGCCGCGCTCATACCGCACATAATCATCACGCGCCGGTCGTTCCCATCCAGATGAAGAAGCTTTCCTGTAAAGCCTCCGATACTTCCTCCCAGCTGGAGAGCCGCTCCCTCCCGTCCGACAGAACCGCCGAAAAGATGTGTCAGAATCGTTCCGCCAAAAATAAGCGGAGCCGTCTTAAGGGGGATATCCTTCTGAGCATGTATTGCATCAAGCACCATATTGGTGCTGCTTTTCTCGTCTTCTTTTTCCCAGCCGTAAAACCAGACAATCAGAAGACCTGCCAGCGGAAGTCCGAACACAATCCAGGGGTGAGCCATACGAAAAGAAGTCGCCACCCCTACTCCCTTACCAAAGGCTGACCCCGCCAGCCCTATCAGCGCGCCATTCAGCGCGCCGAAGAGGATCCAGCGGGGCAGAGCAAACATTTTCTTTTTATCCATTACGGTTTTACCACGAGATTAATAATTCTTCCGGGAACATAGATCTCTTTTACAAGCGTACCTCCAAGCCAGTCCGCAACAGCTGCCTTGCCTGCGGCAATCGCCTCTTCCTTAGACGCGCTGCTGGAAATCTTTACGACGCTTCTTGTCTTTCCGTTTACCTGAACGGCAATCTCAATCTCATCGTCCTTCATGGCTTCTTCATCGGCTGACGGCCATCCGTGACCGAATACCGTCTCCGTATGACCAAGCTGCTCCCACAGCTCTTCCGCCACATGAGGCGCAAACGGAGCAAGGAGCGTAACCGCTGTCTCAAGCGTCTCCTTATCAATACCGTTTTCGCGCTTTGCAAGCTCGATCATCTTATTGTTATATTCCATAAATCCGGAAATAACAGTATTCAGGCTGAAGCTGTTCAGACGACCTGTGATATCATATACCATCTTATGGCGAAGCTTCAGGCTCTCCGCCGTCTCAGGCGTTCCCTTATCCTTGTTGTCAAGAACAAGATTCCAGAAACGCTTCAGGAAGCGGGAAACGCCGTCGATTCCGCGGTCATCCCACTCTGCGTCAAGCTCAGGCGGACCTACGAACATCTCATACATTCTCAGAGCGTCGCAGCCGTAATCACGGATCAGATCGTCGGGAGATACCACATTTCCCTTAGACTTGCTCATCTTAATTCCGTTCTTTCCTGTGATCATTCCCTGATTGAAAAGCTTGATAAACGGCTCGTCAAAGTCTACCACACCGATATCATGCAGGAACTTTGTATAAAAACGGGAATACAGAAGATGAAGAACCGCATGCTCCACGCCTCCGATATACATATCTACCGGCAGGAGCTTGTCAGCCTTCTCACGGCTTACCAGCTCCTTATCGTTGTGGCTGTCCACATAACGCAGGAAATACCAGGAGGAACCTGCCCACTGAGGCATGGTATTCGTCTCTCTCTTCGCAGCCGCGCCGCATACGGGACAGGTAGTGTTCACCCATTCGTCGATTGCTGCCAGCGGAGACTCTCCCGTTCCCGTCGGCTGATAGCTCTCTACTTCCGGAAGCTCAAGAGGAAGCTGATCCTCCGGAACAGGAACGTTTCCGCAGTGCGGACAGTGGATAATCGGAATCGGCTCTCCCCAGTAACGCTGACGGGAAAATACCCAGTCTCTCAGCTTATAGTTCACCGTCTTCTTTCCTACACCCATCTTCTCGACAATAAGCGGAGCTTCTTTTTTCAGTACCGCAGATTCCATGCCGTTCCAGTCGCCGGAATTGATCATGGTTCCGCTTGCCTCTGTATAAGCCTCCGTCATATTCTCGATCTCTTTTCCGTCTTTTGCAATAACCTGAATGATCGGAATATCAAATTTCTTTGCAAATTCAAAATCACGGTCATCATGAGCCGGTACGCACATAATCGCTCCCGTTCCGTAATCTGCCAGAACATAATCAGAAAGCCAGATCGGAAGCTTCGCTCCGTTCATCGGATTGATCGCATAGCTTCCCGTAAATACGCCTGTCTTTTCCTTATCCTGTACACGGTCGACGTTGGAACGTGTAGAAGCTCTTAAAATATACTCTTCCACAGCCGTTCTCGTCTCGTCTGTCGCAAGCTCCTTTGCAAGAGCGTGCTCCGGCGCAAGCACCATAAAGGTTGCTCCGTAAAGGGTATCCGGTCTTGTCGTATAGACGGTAATCTTATCCTTGCGTCCGTCTACCTGGAAATCCACTTCAGCTCCGTAGGATTTACCGATCCAGTCTGTCTGCATCTTCTTAACCTTCTCAGGCCAGTCGAGCTTGTCAAGATCAGAAAGGAGACGATCCGCATAAGCCGTAATCTTCAGCATCCACTGACGAAGATTTTTCTTCGTAACAGGCGTTCCGCAGCGCTCGCAGGCTCCGTTTACAACCTCTTCGTTGGCAAGACCTGTCTTACAGGACGGACACCAGTTGATGGGGAATTCCTTTTCATATGCAAGACCTTTTTTAAACATCTGGACAAAAATCCACTGTGTCCACTTATAGAACGCCGGATCTGTCGTATTTACTTCCATATCCCAGTCATAAAGAGCTGCAATATCGTTAATCTGTCTCTTGATATTTGCCACATTCTCCGCTGTGGACTTCGCCGGATGAACTCCCATCTTAATCGCATAGTTCTCAGCCGGAAGGCCAAATGCGTCCCAGCCCATGGGATGAATAATATAATGTCCCTGCATCAGCTTGTAACGGCTCCATACGTCACTGATAACATATCCTCTCCAGTGACCTACATGAAGTCCGTTTCCTGACGGATACGGAAACATATCAAGACAATAATACTTCGGTTTTTTCCCGTCGTCGACGTTTACCGGGTGCTCTTCCCAGCGCTTACGCCACTTTTCTTCCACCGCACGGTGATTAAATGGTACTGCCATTTTCTTTCCACTCCTCTTCGTTATTCACGACCGTCTCCATAAAAGAGCGCGCCCGTATAGCCTGCAAGGGCAGACTATCACTGCATTTTATCATAATCATACCAGCGGAATTTGTCAAGCAAAATGCCCCTCCGGCGTCTCATTTCTCTTCTTCCCTTCCGGTTCGTCCGGCATCTCCCACTGACTGTTGTAAAGCTGCGCGTAAAAGCCCTGTTTTTCAAGAAGCTCCTCATGTGTTCCCTGCTCCACAATTTTTCCGCTCTTCATCACGAGAATTCTGTCTGCCTCACGGATAGTAGAAAGCCTGTGCGCCACAATAAAACTGGTCCGCCCTTCCATCATTCTGGCAAAAGCATTCTGAATTTTCTGCTCTGTGCGTGTATCAATAGACGAAGTTGCCTCGTCAAGAATCAGCATCGGCGGCAGACAAAGCATAACACGGGCAATACACAGAAGCTGTTTTTGTCCCAGAGAAAGAAGACCGCCGTCCTCCGTCAGGATCGTATCATATCCCTGGGGAAGCCTTTTGATAAAGCTGTGCGCATAGGAAGCCTTCGCCGCTTCCACAATTTTCTCCTCCGAAGCCTCCGGCCTTCCGTAAGCAATATTTTCCCTTACAGAAGCCGTTTTTAGCCAGGTTTCCTGAAGCACCATCCCGTACTGTTCCCGCAGGTTCTCCCGTGTCAGGCTTCGGATATTCTTTCCGTCCACACAGATGCGTCCTTCATCCGTCTCATAAAAACGCATCAGAAGATTGATAAGCGTACTCTTTCCGCAGCCTGTAGGTCCGACGATGGCAATACGCTGTCCCGGATGCACATCAAGATTTAAATCCCGGATCAGCTCCCTGTCCTTCACATACGAAAAGGAAACATTTTCCAGCTTCACCTGTCCTTCTGCCTGTACTATCTTTTCCTCTTTTCCCGACTGAGGCTCCATGGGTTTTTCATCCATAAATGCAAACACACGGTCTGCGCACGCCAGAGCGTTCTGAAGCTCTGTCACAACGCCCGATATCTCATTAAAGGGCTTTGTATACTGATTTGCGTAGCTCAGAAAGCAGGACAGCTGACCGACGCTTAAGCCGCCGCGTATCACAGAAAAAGCGCCTGCAATACAGACTCCCGCATAGACAAGACCATTTACAAAGCGGGTCACCGGATTGGTCAGGGAAGAAAAAAAGGTTGCACGAAGACTGTGCTCCTGAAGCTTCTCATTGACACTGTCAAAGCTTCCCTGAGCTTCGCTTTCATACCCAAACGCCCTGACGAGCTTCTGGTTTCCTACGAACTCGTCAATCAGACCCGTAAGCTCGCCCCGCGTCTCTGACGACAGACGGAACATCCTGTGCGTTTTCTTTGCGATAAAGGCTGCCGCAAAAAAGGAAACCGGAGTAACAAGAACAACTACAAGAGTAATTTTCCCATTGACAGACAACATAAAAAGGAGGGTTCCCAGAATCGTCATCACGCCCGTGAAAAGCTGCGTAAATCCCATAAGAAGACCGTCAGACAGCTGATCGATATCCGCAATCAGGCGGCTGACAATATCGCCATGGGGATGGCTGTCCAGATAACTGAGGGGAAGCTCCTGGATGTGCTCAAAGGCGTCCTTTCTGATATCCATAACCGCACGGTAAGCTATCAGGTTATTGCAAAGACTCATCAGCCATTGAAAGACTGCTGTCAAAGCTATGACCAGAACAAAACGGAAAAGAATCTGAAAAAGCGTATCGAAATCCACCTTTCCCTTCTCAAGTACGCAGTCGATAGCTTCTCCTGTAAGAACGGGCGCATATAAGGTCAGGACAACGCTGAAAAATGCAGAGAACAGCGACGCCAGAAAAATAAGGCGCGACCCCTTAAAATAACTCAAAACTCTTTTTAATGCAGATTTATGCTTCATTGGAGCGCACCTCCTCTTTTGAAAGCTGAGACTGACATATTTCACGGTACACGGAACAGGTCTCAAGAAGCTCTTCATGGCTTCCCATGCCTGCCGCGTGCCCATCGTCCAGAACAAGAATTCTGTCTGCCTGGCGGACTGCCGCGACTCTTTGCGATACCACAAAAACAGCCGCCCTCTTTTCTTTTTTCAGCGCTGCCCGAAGCCTTGCATCCGTAGCAAAATCAAGAGCCGAAGCGCTGTCGTCCAGAATCAGGATCTCCGGATTGCGGACAAGCGCCCGGGCAATCGTAAGACGCTGACGCTGTCCTCCCGAAAAATTGCGTCCGCCCTGCAGCACCGGAGCGTCAAGCCCTTCTTTCTTTTCTTCTGCTATCCCACGCGCCTGCGCCGTATCAAGAGCGGCGTAAAGCTCTTCCTCCGAAGCGTCCTTTCTTCCCCATAAAAGATTGCTCCGTATAGTCCCTGAAAAAAGAACAGCTTTTTGCGGAACTATGCCGATTTTACGGCGAAGGGCGTCAAACCTGTATTCTTTTACATCGGTTCCGTTTACAAAAACAGTTCCTTCCGCCGCGTCATAAAAGCGCGGAATCAGATTGACAAGCGTTGTCTTTCCTGACCCCGTGCCGCCGATAACACCTATCGTCTCTCCCTGTGCGACAGAAAAACTGATATGGGAAAGCGCTGCTTCCGCCCCTTCCTGATAAACAAACGTCACGTCCCGGAATTCCACGCAGGGTACGTCTTTTCCGAATGAAATTTCCTCTTTCGTTCCTTCTTTCATTCCCGGCTTTTCATCCAGCACGGCATTGACGCGTGAAAGACTGGCAAGCGACCGCGTGATGCTGACGATCAGATTGGCAAGCTTAATAAGCTCTACCAGAATCTGCGACATATAATTTACAAGAGCTACCACCTGACCCTGGGTCAGTATTCCCTCGTTTACCTGCTTTCCTCCCGTCCAGATAAGAAGGACGACAGCTCCGTTAATCGCCGCATAGGTAAGAGGATTCAAAAGCGCTGAAATCTTCCCTACAAAGGTCTGAAGATGCATCAGCTCCTTTCCGTCCTCAGAAAAATCCTTTTTCTCATCCTCCTGCCGGTTAAATGCCCGAATCACACGGACGCCCGAAAGATTTTCTCTCACATGGAGAAGAACCCGGTCCAGTTTTCCCTGCGCCTGGCGATACAGCGGAAGCGTAATTCCCATAATTGCAAAAACAATGGCAAAAAGCACCGGAATCACTCCAACGAAAATAAACGCCGCTTTTACGTCAATGGTAAACGCCATTATCATCGATCCGAAAACAATAAAGGGGGAACGCAGAAAAAGGCGAAGCGCAAGATTGACGCCAGTCTGCACCTGATTGACGTCGCTCGTAATCCGTGTAATCAGGGCGGAGGTTCCAATCTTGTCAATTTCTTTGTAAGACAGCCTGTTCAGATGCTCAAAAAGAGCCTTCCTCATCTGCGTTCCGCAGCCCACCGCGGCTTTTGCCGCAAAATACTGCGCCGTCACGGAGGATGCAAGCCCTACAGCTCCCAGAAGAAAGAGTACGGCTCCCATGCCCAGAACGTAATTCCCGTCAGCCTGTGCAATTCCGATATCTATAATTCTCGCCACAACAAGCGGAATGAAAAGCTCAAAGCTTGCCTCCAGGAGCTTAAAAAAAGGTCCCAGAATACTTTCCTTTCGATAGGATTTCATATAATAAAGCAGCCGTTTCATTTTATCTGCGCCTCCTTTTCTTCCTGCAAAGTATCTCCGGCATACAGTTCCGGCTTTACCTCTACTGACGGAAGAAGATTTTCTTCGTTTTTAAAATAAAAATTTCTGTACTCCCGGGGCGTCATCCCCGTATTCTGCCGAACCAGCCTCGCCATATGGCTCTGCGAGCTGAAAGACAGAGTCGCCGCAATTTCCGCATAGCCAAGCTTCGTATAGCGCAGCATATTTTTTGCAGCCTCCACCTTATTCTGCCGAATATATTCTGAAACGGACAAGCCCGTCTTTTCCTTGAACAAAACCGATAAATAAGAAGGCGTCAGCCCCACATGCTCTGCCAGATCCCTGACTGTAATGCGCTTATGCATGTTCCAGTGAATATAATCCATACACTGTAAAACAGGTCTTGAGTCTATCGTCTGCTTTTTCACACTGGCAGAGCGTCTTGTATAATCTGCAACCATTTCTCTGTGAAGCTTTTCCACCTGTGCAATCGACTGACAGAGATCTGCCTGCTGCACATACAGATCGCCCAGATTATACGCCGTCTGCTCCGGAACGCCTCCCTCTATGGCTGCCCGTGCCGCAAGCGTCGTTTCCACAACAAACAAATATTTTTTATCTCTCAGAGGATCGTTGGAAAGATGACCGTTATGCGCTCCGCAGAATTTTCGGCTGTCCAGCTCGACAACGCGTTCCTCTCCTCTCTTTATCAGTTCAAAAAGGCGGCATTCCTCGTCGTAGGTATGATGGACAAAGCTCTGCTCCCTCTGTATATAGGACAATCCTGCCAAATCTTTTTCTTTTACTCTCACACAGTTTCACCGCTTTTCAAAATTATCCGCAGTAAAAGGCTCTTTTTACTATACCTTAAACCGACCGCACAATTATATCACAAATCAAATATTTGTGATATATCTTTCCCTGTAAAATCCGTATTTTTATATCAGTTCAGCCATACAGTGTACGAGAAGCACAAAATATGCTTGCATATTTTTGCAAGCGGACATCTGTATGAGCTGAGCGCCTGTTTA
>CAUWNO010000067.1:0-11964 GCA_963559965.1 uncultured Lachnospiraceae bacterium
GGGGCGCCTTTCGGGCGCCCCGAGTGTTATGAATGAAATACTGATATGTGTTCTTGCTACATGATTTAATATAACAGAGAATTGTGTATAACATGTGTACAGCTTATAAAAAAAGTATAACTACCATTAAGAAATTCTTATGAAAAAGAAAAGAAATGAAAAAAACCTTATTCCTCTCGCAGACGAAGGCGGCAGAGGAGTTCGTTTGTGATGGTTCCGGCTTTTTCCGCGGCTTCTTCCGCGCGAAGAGTACAGGGACCGTCGCTGCCGATAAGAGTCACGCAGTCTCCGGGCTGTGCCTGCGGAATGTGGCTGACGTCGATGATAAGCTGGTCCATGCAGATATTTCCGATTACATGCGTCTTTTTTCCCCTTACAAGAACGGGGAGTTCTTTGCCGGAAAGGGAGCGCGGGATTCCGTCGGCGTAACCGATGGTGACGGCGGCGATACGCATAGGGATCTCTGTCCGGAAATTTCGTCCGTAGCCGACACTTTCGCCCGGTTTCAGTTCTCTTACGGAAGAGATGCGGGCACGGAGAGAAAGAACAGGACGCAGAGGAAGCTGTTTAAGAAGCTGGGGAGCGGGGCTGCTCAGAACGCCGTACAATCCGATGCCGAAGCGCGCATAATCCATGGATAGCTCAGGATAGTTCAGAACGCCGTAGGTACTTTGAAGATGGAGCTTTCCGGGATCGCAGCCTCTTTCTTTCAGAAGCTCTGCCGTTTTCTGAAAGGAGGAGATCTGAAGGCGGGTAAAAAGAACGTCGTCGATACTCTGACTGTCGGCTGCGGAAAGATGAGAATACATACCGCAGATGCGGAGGCGGGGAAGCTGAAAAAGCGAAGCGAGAGCGTCGATGTGTTCAGCGCGCTCACCGAGACGGTGCATTCCTGTGTCGATCTTGAGATGCACTTTGACAGGATAGGGAGCGGCGTTGTTCAAAGCCCTTGCGTGCGCGCAGTCTGCCGCTGTCTGAGTCAGGTCGTGGATGGCTAAAAGGGAAGCGTTCTGTGGGGGCGTATAGCCGAGAATCAGGATTTCTCCCTGAATTTTGTGCCGCCGAAGCTCGATAGCTTCCTCAAGGGTGGCTACGGCAAAGGCGCGTATGCCAATTCGGTTCAGGCAGGAGGCGACAGGAATGGCTCCATGCCCGTAGGCGTCCGCCTTGACGACTGCCATAAAGGTGCAGGTATCTGGGAGAAGTGATTTCAAAAGCTCCGTGTTCCATTTGAGATTCTCGTAGTTCAGTTCCTTCCACGCCCGCCTTTCCGGTAGCAGCCGGAAGATGGTAGCGTCAGAATTTATTTTTGTGATCATATATGTTTCCTCCGAAGATGTGCTGTCAGTTTTGCCCGGAGTAGTGCCAGAAGCCAGGAAGCGGCGAAGGCGGACAAGGCGA
The DNA here is from genome assembly GCA_963559965.1 of uncultured Lachnospiraceae bacterium. Lineage (GTDB taxonomy): Bacteria > Bacillota > Clostridia > Lachnospirales > Lachnospiraceae > Laedolimicola. The sequence goes on from CAUWNO010000067.1 coordinate 1,402, forward strand.
CAAAAAGAAAGTGAAGAAGGCTGTTGCTGATAAGGAACGGAAGATGAAGAAGCTTTGCCGCTCCTCTTACCAGAATGATGCAAAGCGGGTGAAGAATATAGATAAGAAGCGGCAGTTCTCCGGGAAGGCGTCCGCTCAGGCTGCGTCCTCTGGTTTCGAGTAAAAGTGAAAAAAGAAAGTACATCAGAGGAGGCAGGGCAAGATACATGCTGTCATGGCGCTGCACTTCCAGAAGACGGAGCATTACGCCTTCTGCGATCAGAAGGGCAGAGCACAGGGAAAAGCCTGTCCAAAGATCTACTTTCTGGCGATGCTGCCGGAAGATCAGATAACCCAGCAGCAGGAAAACAGGAGCAAAGAAAATGCCGTTCCGTGTATACTCTGTTATCTGGAAAATACCGTCGTAAAGAGCGCGCAGGGGCGCGCATTTTTCTGTAAAGCCGTAATAGCTGTCGCCCAGAAGTCCGGCAAGATAAAGGAGAAAAGCCAGGACTGAGACAAGCCGGAGGGGCAGATGCCGGCAGGCAGCCCATACGAGAAGAAAGCCGAGAAGGAGGGCGGGCAGATACCAGAGATGATAAAAGAGCCCGTCAAAGAAAAGCATTTTTAAGATGCCGCCGAAACTGACTTCGCGGAAATGTCCGGCGTAGACAGCGACAGGGAGATAAAGGGCGGAAGCGGCGGCATACAGGATTCCAATACGCTTCAGGTAGCGAAGCAGGAAAGCTGGTTTTTCAAGCGCCCGGGGCAGCACAAAGAAGCCTGTCACCATAAAGAAAAAGGGGACGGCAGTCCGGGCAGCAATCCGCGTCAGGATGAAATCAGCTTCCGGACTGAGAGAAGTCAGGGGGGAAGTGTGAATCATGATAACGAGAAAAGCTGCCGCCAGTTTAAAATTGTCTATTCCCGGAATCCGTGCGTTCTGTTTCATGGCTCTGTCGCCAGCCTTATCAGGGCGTCGATAATCTCTTCAAAGGTCATGCCTGCATTCTGGAGCATGGAGGGATATCGGCTGTGCGTGGTGAATCCCGGAATCGTATTGACTTCATTGAAAACGATGCGCCCGTCGGGGGTCAGGAACATATCGACCCGCGCAAAGCCTTTACAGGAAAGGATCTGGTAAATGCGCTCTGCTGTCCTGCGGATACGCTCGGCTGTCTCCTCGTCGATACGGGCGGGGCAGTGGATCTGAGATGTTTTCAGTGTATATTTTTCCGTGTAGTCGAAGAAACCTTTGGATAATTCTATTTCATCCGGAGTTCCCAGGATCAGACTGTCGTTTCCGAGAACGGAGCAGCCTACTTCAAAACCGGGGATGGCTTCCTCTGCAAGGACAGAGTCGTCGTGGGTGAAGGCGAGATGAAGCGCCGCTTCCAGTTCGCCCGGCGTCTCGATCCGCGTGATTCCGAAGGAGGACCCGGCTTTCACAGGCTTCACAAACAGAGGATAGGTCAGGTGATCCGTCATAGAAAACTGCTCGGTTTCCGAAGGCATTCTCCGGAAAAGGACAGATTTTGGAACCTCGATCCCGTCAAGGGCAACAAGCGTATGAGCCAGATGCTTGTCCATTCCGAGAACAGAAGCCTTCATTCCGCAGCCTACGACAGGAATGCCTGCAAGCTCGCAAAGTCCCTGAACCGTGCCGTCCTCTCCGTTTTTTCCGTGGAGAACCGGAAATACGGCGTCAAGGCGGATAAGCTCCAGACTTCCCTCGCGGACAACATACATTCCGTGATCGATACGGTTCGGCGAGGGCATGACGGGCAGACAGTCTGCGGACGCCCACTCGTCAGCGGGAATGCGGTCGATGTCTCCTTCATAATAAAGCCAGGTTCCCTCGCGTGTGATTCCGATAAGATGAGCCTTATATTTTTCCTGATTTAAGTGAGAAATAACGGAGAAGGCGGACTTAAGAGAAACTTCGTACTCTGTAGAGCAGCCTCCGAAAAGAATAGCGACAGACGTTTTGTTTTTGCTGATATTTGCTTCCATAACAGATCATTTCCTTTCTCTTTGCATCCCGTCTGTATTTGAAATGTGTCTGTGTCAGAACGGGAATGAATTCAGTATAATTCTTCCGTGTGACAGGCGCGTGACTTTTGGGTGACGATTCTGTCATACAGAGACAGGCGGCGTCTGATTCTGTCAGAAACCGCCTGCATTTATTGTACCGGAGTTTGAAAAAGGAAATCTGTAGATTCTGTGATAAGGAGCTTAAGAAAACCTTATCATATCTTTAGTATTTTATAAGGATGCCGTTTTTGCGGCGGGCAGGAGAATGGTAAATACAGTTCCCCCGTTTCCGCTTGACGCCAGAATGGAACCTCCGTGAGCTGTGACAATTTCTTTGGCGATGGCAAGGCCGAGTCCTGCGCCGCCTGTTGCGGAAGAACGCGCCGCGTCGAGACGGTAGAATTTTTCAAAGATGGTTTCCAGTTGTTCAGGAGGAATTTCCGGTCCCTGATTGGAAAAGGTAATCTTGATCTGACTGCCGCTTTGCTCGGCGTGAATCTCAATCACAGTGTCCGGATAGCTGTAGGCTGCGGCGTTTTTCAGAATGTTGTTGAATACGCGCGCCAGCTTGTCCGGATCTCCGGGAAGAATCAGATCGTCGGGAACGTCCACGTGCACAGATTTTCCGCTGGGGGTGAGAAGAGGATAAAATTCCTCTGCCATCTGAAGAAGCATGAAGGAGAGACGTATATTTTCCCTGTTCAAAGGAATGCTTTGGAGATTGAAACGTGTAATGTCGAAAAACTCATTGATAAGCTGTTCCAGGCGGTATGCCTTTTCCAGCGTAATTCCGAGATATCGGGCTCTCTGTTCGGGCGGAAGATCAGGCGTTTCGCGTAAAAGCTCCAGATAGCCGATGACAGAGGTCAGCGGCGTGCGGATATCATGGGCAAGATAGACGACGAGATCGTTTTTTCTCTGCTCAGCCTGCCGTGCGTCACGCTCTCTTTTTTCAAGAATATTTTTGCATTCGTTCAGCTTCAGCTCCAGAAAGCTCATTTCCGGGGAAAGAGTGATAAGCTCTGTTTTTTCGTCGAGCAGGCTGTCGCAGCCGGCGGAAATTTCATCGAAATATTCTGTCACCCAGCGTAGCGAAAGACGGAAGATGATAATGAGAGCAAGAATAATAACGCAGGCGATAATTGTGTTCAGGTTGTCGCGGAAAACGCGCTCGTAAATGTAAAGGGCGTCGGAATAGTCGAGCCGGAACATGCTGGTGAGAAAGGCGACGACGGCGTCGCCGAAGCGTCCCCGTATCAGCTCCCGGATCAGAAAAATGACGCCGATGGAAATGAGGACGAAGGAAAGCATTTTCCGTGTGATCGTTCTTATAAACAGCACATAGCTGCTTTTTCTTATCGGCTTACTCAATCTTATACCCCACTCCCCATACGGTCTTAATGTATTTTGGTTTTTCGCTGGAATCGTTCATCTTTTCACGAAGATGGCGGATATGGACCATGATCGTATTGTTGTTGCTGCTGTAATATTTTTCGCCCCAGACGTCGTAGAACAGCCGGTCGGAGCTTACGACCTCGCCGCGGTTTTTGCAAAGACTCCACAGAATGGAAAATTCGGTCGGCGTAAGGGAAAGCGGCTGCTCGTTCAGGGTACAGGTGTGATCGCGTTTGCTGATCGTAAGACCGGAAACAGTAATAGAGTCTGAGTCTTCGTGAGAAGACGCTGTATTATATTTGGTAAAACGGCGGAGCTGCGCCTTGACGCGGGCAATCAGCTCAAGGGGACGGAAGGGCTTTGTCATATAGTCGTCGGCGCCCAGAGTCAGTCCCGTGATTTTGTCAATCTCCTCATCTTTGGCTGTCAGCATGATGATAGGAAAATTCAGAGTCTCCCGTATTTTCTGACAGATGGTAAAACCGCTCATATCCGGCAGCATGACGTCAAGCACAGCCAGGTCGGGCGTATCGGAAGCCAGCCAGGCAAGAGCGTCAGCTCCGTTATAGAATTTATGGACCTCATAGGATTCGTTGGACAGATAAAGCTCGATCAGATCTGCAATCTCTTTTTCATCGTCCACGACAAGTATTTTAGCGTCAGCCATAGAAACCTCCCCGTACATTCTCGTTGGCGTATCAGGGGAAACCCCTGAATTCTCATATTAATTATAACACAAATCCGTGAAAAAACCCTTAATCTTTTGTGAAGAAATCTTAAAAATAGTAACAGTTCCGCCATGCATCTCGGATTTGCGCAGCTGACGCTGTTCACCGCCGCATACGCGGCTAAATCCTCGATTCGGGCTAAACGCCCTATGTCTGAGAAGGACAAAACCTCTCTGCAAGCCAGCTTGCGTCGAGCTTTTGCCCTTCTCAGCCGCATGGCTGAATAGGTATTAAAAATAAAAACTTGCATACCGGGAAAAGCGGCGTTATAATAGTCAGTAGAATATGGTTAATTCTTCAGGGCAGGGTGCCCGGCAGGCAGAAAAAGATTTTTGCAGACCGGAATTCCCGACCGGCGGTTAAAGTCCGCGACCCGCCTTTGGCGGTTGAATCGGTGACTGACAAAGAAAGAGCGTCAGAATTCCGATACCGACAGTATAGTCTGGATGAGAGAAGAAAAACGAAGCGCGTTATTTTGCTTTGCTTTTTTGCCCTGAATACAGATCCTGTATTCAGGGCTTTTAACGTTGCGGAAGAATTACCCTTTCTGTATCAAATTTTACTGAAAGGAGACATGTGTCATGTCAGAACTGATTCAAAATGTAAAAGATAACCTGGAGTTTCTCGGAGTCTGCCTTCTTATCGCGGCGGTGATTTTTGTATTTGCCGGAGTGATGGAAAGGGAAATAGGCAGAAAAAAGGGGATATCCCGCGCTGTATCCCCAGCCCGCCGCGCGGCGGTTGTGGGAGTATTTTCGGCGATAGCGGCTGTTTTGATGATGTTTGAAGTGCCGCTGTGGTTTGCCCCCGGCTTTTATCAAATAGATTTCAGCGAGATTCCGGTGCTGATCTGTGCCTTTTCCATGGGACCTGTGGCGGGAGTCGCCGCCGAATTGTGCAAGGTTCTCCTGAAGCTGGTGCTGAAGGGAACGACAACAGCCTTTGTGGGGGATTTTGCCAATTTTGTTGTTGGATGCAGTATGGTTCTTCCGGCGTCTGTTCTGTATTATGCAAAGAAGAGCAGAAAAATGGCTGTCTGCGGTCTGATTGCAGGGACTCTGGTTATGACGGTGTTTGGAAGTGGATTTAATGCGTTTTATCTGCTTCCCAAGTTTTCGGAATTGTTTGGAATGCCTCTTGATGCAATTATCGGAATGGGAACGGCGGTCAACCGTCATATTCATAGTGTCTGGTCTCTTGTATTTTTTGCAGTCGTGCCGTTTAACATTCTGAAAGGCTTCCTTGTGTCAACGGTTACCATTCTTCTTTATAAGCATATCAGTCCGATTTTGAAAAGGCATTGATTTCGGAAGAGAATGAGGAAGGAAATTTGAGAGAGAATGAGAGCGAAAATACAGAGGAGGCTCAGGGAGGAAACTCAAGGTAGACAGCGTCAAAATGAGTGTGCTATAATATAAGCCGCAGAAAATGAACTGATGTATTGAAAAAAGTGGAAAGTGACAGAGAGCCGACGGGATAAATTTTCTGCATTCTGCAGAATATCTCACCGGCTTTTTGTTTTTGGAGCAGCGCTATGACAGAAACGATGATAATAGAGACTTTTTCAGAAGAGGAGACGCGGACGGCGGCGGAGCGGCTGGGAAGGAAAGCAGCCCCGGGAGATCTTTATACGCTGACGGGAGATCTTGGCACGGGAAAGACCGTATTTACACAGGGCTTTGCCAGAGGGCTTGAGATCACAGAGCCGGTGAACAGTCCCACCTTTACGATTGTACAGGAATACAGCGAAGGACGTCTTCCTTTTTATCATTTTGATGTATACCGTATCGGCGACGTTGAGGAGATGGAAGAAATAGGCTATGAGGACTGCTTCTACGGAAACGGCGTCTGCCTGATTGAGTGGGCGGAACTGATTGAGGAAATCCTTCCAGAAAAACGGACGGCGGTGCGGATAGAAAAGGATCTGGAGAAAGGCTTTGACTACCGGAAGATAACAGTGGAGGAAATGAAATGAGGATATTAGGACTGGACAGCTCTGGTTTGGTGGCATCAGTAGCCGTGGTAGAAGACGATGGAAAGAATAGTAATCTGCTGGCAGAATATACAGTCAATTATAAAAAGACGCATTCGCAGACTCTGCTTCCAATGCTGGACGAGATTGTCAGGATGACAGAGCTTGATCCGGATACAATTGACGCGATTGCAGTCGCAGCAGGTCCCGGTTCTTTTACGGGGCTCCGTATCGGCTCGGCGACGGCAAAGGGACTGGGACTTGCGTGGAACAAGCCGCTTGTTTCGATTCCTACCGTGGATGCGCTGGCATATAATCTTTATGGGACGGACAGTGTGATTTGCCCTTTGATGGATGCAAGAAGAAATCAGGTATATACGGGAATTTATGAATTTCATGAAGGAAAGCTTTCTGTGATCGAGCCGCAGATGGCGGTTGGAATAGAAGAGATTGCCCGGAAGCTCTGTGCTCTTGAGAGGAAGGTTATCTTTCTCGGCGACGGCGTGCCGGTATTCCGTGAAGCGCTTACCGAACGCCTGATGGCAGGAAGGGAGATTTCTTTTGCGCCTGCTCACCTGAATAAACAGAGAGCCGGGGCAGTGGCTGCCCTTGCGGTTTCCTATGTCCGGGAGGGCAGGACGGAGAGTGCGGCAGCTCACAGACCGGATTATCTGCGTCTTTCCCAGGCGGAAAGGGAGCGGGCAGAGAGGGAAAAGGCAGAAGTACATGGAAAAGCTTGAGATACGCCGGATGGAAAAAGAAGATCTGGATGAAATCTGCGCGATAGAAGAGGAAGCGTTTTCCATGCCCTGGTCGCGGAAGAATTTTGAAGAAAGCTTGGAGCTTTCTCACGCGCTTTTTCTCACAGCCCTGTACGGCGGGAAGCCTGTGGGCTACTGCGGAAGCTATCAGAGTCTGGAAGAGGCTGAGATTACCAATGTGGCTGTAAAAAAAGAGATGCGCGGAAAGGGAGTAGGACGGGAGCTGCTTTCAGAGCTTTTTCGTCAGGGCAGGTCCCGGGGGGCGTTTGCTTTTACGCTGGAGGTGCGTGTGAGCAACAGCGCGGCGATACATCTTTACGAGAGCCTGGGATTTGAAAGCCTGGGCGTCAGACGCGGTTTTTACGAAAAGCCAAAAGAAGACGCTCTGATTATGTGGAAACGATGGGAAGCAAAGTGACAGCGATTCCCACTATATAAGAGAAATATTATTTTGTAGAATATTCACGTAGGAAGCGGCAGAAGCCGGAGTTTTTACGGCGGCGCTAAGAAGGCTGGAGACAGCAGGGAGGAAAGCAAAATGCGTGAGTATAAGAATATAGAGACAAAAGTTCTGGATAAGATTATCTGCAACGGCTGCGGGAAGGTGATTCCTGTAAGAAACGGAATGGCGCAGGAAGGCGTCTGTTCTGTGCGCCAGATGTGGGAATATATGTCCGGAAAAGACGGAGATGTGGATGATTTCGATCTGTGCGAGGAGTGCTACGACAGAATAACGGAACAGTTCCGCATTCCTCTGACACGGACGGAGAATCCGGAGCTTCTGTAAAATCAGAAGATGGAGACGGGACATGTTAGATGTGTGTTTGCTGGGAAGCGGCGGAATGATGCCTCTTCCTTACCGCTGGCTGACAGCGCTTATGACAAGATATAATGGGAGCAGTCTTTTGATTGACTGCGGAGAGGGAACGCAGATTGCGATTAAGGAAAAGGGGTGGAGCTTTAAGCCCATAGACGTTATCTGCTTTACGCATTTCCACGGCGATCATATCAGCGGACTTCCGGGACTCCTTCTGACCATGGGAAATGCGGAGAGAACGGAGCCGCTGACTCTGGTAGGACCGAGGGGGCTGGAACGCGTGGTGAATGCCCTTCGTGTAATTGCTCCGGAGCTTCCCTTTCCTCTTCGGTTTATCGAGCTTACAAAGGCGGAAGAGGAACTGGAGCTGAATGGATACAGAATACGTGCCTTCCGGGTCAATCATAATGTGACGTGCTACGGCTATTCTCTGGAAATCGACAGGGCAGGAAAGTTTCAGCTTGAAAAGGCACAGGCTCTTGATATTCCCAAAAAGCTCTGGGGACGTCTTCAAAAAGGCGAGACTGTCGAGTATGAGGGAAGTGTTTATACGCCGGAGCAGGTGATGGGAGAGCCGCGGAAAGGTATTAAGGTGGTTTACTGTACGGATACGCGCCCGGTTCCTGCGATTGCAGCGAATGCGGCGGGAGCCGATCTTTTTATCTGCGAGGGAATGTACGGAGAAAAAGAGAAACAGGAAAAGGCAGTGGCAAATAAACACATGACGTTTTATGAGGCTGCGCGCCTGGCAAAAGAGGCGGATGTAAAGGAAATGTGGCTGACACACTACAGCCCGTCCCTGACGCGGCCGGAAGAATATATGGATGAGGTAAGGCGGATTTTTCCGAGGACATTAGCTGGAAAGGATAAAAAATCTGCAGAGCTTAATTTTGAGGATGAGGAAAAATGAGTACAGAAAAAGATATTTATATTCTGGCAATCGAAAGCTCCTGTGACGAGACGGCGGCGGCCGTTGTGAAAAACGGACGCACCGTGCTTTCTAACGTTATTTCTTCGCAGATAGAGCTTCATAAACTCTATGGAGGAGTCGTTCCGGAGATTGCATCGAGAAAGCATATTGAGAAAATTAATCAGGTGATAGAGGAGGCTCTTGACACAGCCGGAATGGGACTGGATGATATGGACGCAGTGGGAGTCACCTACGGTCCGGGGCTTGTGGGCGCTCTTCTTGTGGGCGTGGCAGAGGCGAAGGCGATCAGCTATGCAAAGAAGCTTCCGCTCGTGGGAGTGCATCATATAGAGGGGCACATTTCTGCAAATTATATAGAAAATCCGGATCTGGAACCGCCGTTTGTCTGCCTGGTAGTTTCGGGCGGTCATACGCATCTTGTCGTTGTGCGTGATTACGGAAAATACGAGATCCTTGGACGGACAAGAGACGATGCGGCAGGCGAGGCGTTCGACAAGGTGGCAAGAGCGATAGGACTGGGCTATCCGGGAGGTCCGAAGATTGACCGGCTGGCAAAGGAAGGAAATCCTGATGCGATTGCATTTCCAAGGGCGCGTCTGAGCGATTCAGCTTACGATTTCAGTTTCAGCGGGCTGAAATCCGCAGTCCTTAATTATCTTAACGGCTGCCAGATGAAGGGAATAGAAATTAACCGCGCTGATGTGGCGGCTTCTTTTCAGAAGGCAGTCTGCGATGTCCTTGTGGAGCATGCGATGCTGGCAGTAAAAGAGAGCGGTCTTCAGAAGTTTGCAGTCGCCGGAGGAGTGGCGTCCAATTCAGCTCTGCGCTGCGCCCTTGCCGAAGCGTGTGAAAAGGAAGGATTTCAGTTCTATCATCCTTCTCCGATCCTCTGCACAGATAATGCGGCTATGATAGGGGCGGCGGCATATTATGAATATCTGGCAGGACGCCGTGATGATCTTACATTAAATGCAGTTCCGAATCTAAAGCTTGGAGAACGCTGAACGGACAGGAAGTGAGAAATATGGAGAGAAAAAGAGTTGCGGCTGTTGTTCTGGCGGCAGGTCAGGGCAGACGTATGGGCGGTAAAATACAGAAACAGTTTCTTGAGCTTCAGGGGAAGCCGATTTTGTGGTATTCACTGAATACGTTTCAGAAATCGGATGTAGTAGATGAGATTATCCTTGTAACAGGAGAGACAGAACTTGCCTATGTACGCAGCGAGATTGTAGAGAAATACGGATTTACAAAAGTTTCCGCTGTGGTGAAGGGCGGAGCAGAGCGCTATTCTTCCGTATGGGAAGGACTTAAATACATAAAAAGAGAAGAAAATGGGGAGAATGATCCCGGATATGTATTCATCCATGACGGGGTGCGCCCTTTTGTGACAGAAGAGATTCTTCTGCGCACCAAAGAGGCGGCGGAGCAATTTCATGCCTGTGCAGTGGGAATGCCGTCAAAAGATACAGTAAAGATAGCAGACGGAGACGGTTTTGTTAAAACGACGCCGGATCGGCGGTTAGTCTGGAATATTCAGACGCCCCAGGCATTTGAATTCGGACTGATTTACAGCGCATACAGGGCGTTGGAGGAGAGCGGGCGCACGGATGTGACGGACGATGCGATGATAGCGGAATCATTTACAGATACAAGGGTGCGTCTTGTGGAAGGATCTTATGAAAATATCAAGATCACGACTCCGGAAGATCTGAAGATAGCAGAGGCATTTCTGGCAGAAAGAACCGTTTTATAGGTAGACAGCAATATTGTCAAAAACAGACAGTAATTTTTGGTTACTTTTTTTGAAAAAAATTAAAAAAGCTGTTGACAGAAAAAACTAAAAATGATAGAATACAATTCGTCGCCACGCAAAGGCGGTGAACTGTCAGAGTGTGGAGAGGTATCGAAGTGGTCATAACGAGGCGGTCTTGAAAACCGTTTGTCCG
>CAUWNO010000068.1:0-11665 GCA_963559965.1 uncultured Lachnospiraceae bacterium
TCCTCTGGAACAAGATTATAATAATATTTATAGAGTTCTGCAACTACCTCTGCCGTATTGGCAGACGTATATCCGTTTGCAATACGCACAGCCACCGCAATCTCCGGATCTTCTGCCGGAGCATAGCTGATGGTAAGCGCGTGGTTGGGATGGCTCTTACTCTGCTGCGCCGTACCCGTCTTGGCTGCCACATGAAGACCCAAATCGCCAAGCGCTTTCAGAGAACCTGTGTCTTCTGCAACCATCCTCATTCCTGTGTCAACCGCGTTCCAGCTGCTGTCTGAAATATCCACCTGTCCGTAAAGCTCCGGCTCGTATTCTTTAACGAGAGAACCGTCCGACGCCTGAAGCTTGTCAAGGAGAGTCAGATTATAGACAGACCCCCTGTTGGCAAGGGCAGCCACATAACGGGCAATATGAGAAAGAGAATAAGCGTTAGTTCCCTGTCCAATCGCAGATCGCACGGCGTCTTCATCAGAAATCTGCGGCTCATACTCCGCAAGCTCCAGACCTGACTTCTCCCCGAAGCCAAACATACGGGCATATTTATCGAGTATCCCAAGTCCCTGATCAACATTGTAGCCTCCGCTTCTTCCCCCGGCAAGGCGGTAGCCCAGCTCATAGAAGAAGTAGTTGCAGGAATCCCGGATAGCCGTGGACACCGTTTCATTTCCATGGTGGCCTCCGTACTGGTTGAAGATCCAGCAGGTGGGCGAAGGCGTAATTTCTGTAAACTGTCCCGCTCCGTAAATTATGGTGGAAGGCGAAATTACTCCCTCTTCCAGACCGGCTATCGCCACAAGGGGCTTAAACGTCGAACCAGGAGCCAGATTCTCCTGGGTCACACGGTTGACAAACGGAGAAGAAAGATCCTTTTGCAGGCTGCTGTAATAAGAAGAATCCATCACATTTGTCAGCCTGTTATTGTCGTAGCTCGGATACGTTACACATGCCAGCGTATCGCCTGTGTCAGAATCTACAATCACAACTCCGCCGCTGCACGGCTCAAGCGCCAGCTGGGCAGGCGTGATTTCGAGATTTCTTATCTTCTCAAGCATAAAATTATAAGAACTTATCTGACCGCTCCGGAGTCTCTCCGCCATAACCTCGTCATATTCCAGTACATTCTGTTCATACAATAAAAGACAGACTTCGCGTCCTGACACCTGATCGTCGAGAAGCATATACTTGTAAAGCATCTTCCCGAATTCCATGTCCTCCATCAGGGTTTCTCTGATGTAATCGAGAACCGACTGAAAAATCTCCTGCGAATCGAGATAAGGGCTGTCTCCGGCAATCTTCGTCACATCAATCCAGTTCATGGAAATCGCATACTGCAGATATTCCCTGAGACTGATGACCTCATCCTTCGTCCATGCAATATAGGTGGCATCACTGGTATCGACAGCGTCCTTCATCAGGACCTGATTGTTTCCCATCAGAACGTCAGAGACAATATAGCTCATATAATTCTTCATTTCCTGCGAAAGGTTCTGATAAGCTGGAGCATTCTCCGTATTCAGCTGCGCAATCAGCTGTTCCACCGCCTGCTCTCTCTTTCTCAGAAACCGCTCGTAGATACTCTTTTCGAGATCTGTGGCGTCTTCTTCTGAAAAATGAGAAATATCGATAATATGATTATCTATCAGCGCGTAATATACGTCGTAGATTGGTATCATAATCTTTGCCGCGCTGGCGTTCGGTCCCGGATTATACTGTTTTGTGTTCTGAATCTTGGAAATCAGGATACCTGCCAGCTTCTGCTCAAGAATATGGTAAGCGGCAATCTGCAAATCCTTGTCAATCGTCAGATATACGTCGTTTCCCGGCACAGGCTCCTTCTGATCGGAGACCTCTATCACCCTGCCCACGCTGTCCACATACATCTTTTCGTAGCCCTTGGTTCCCTGAAGCTCCAGCTCCATATACTGTTCGATGCCGGATTTTCCAACAAGATCATTCAGCTCATACTCAGGATTCTTCTCCTGCAGGCTTTCCAGCTCGTCCGCAGAGGCTTTCCCGATATAACCGATAATCGCAGAAAAATAAGTGCTGTCAGGATAAACGCGCCTGCTGCTCTGCTCCACATCGGCGCCCTGAAGCTCATTCTGGTTTTCCAGAACGGCTGCTACCGTCTCCTCCGACACGTCCGTGGCTACCGTCGTTGCCACATACCGCTTATAGCTGTTCGCAGAAATTCCAAACCGGATGGTCGCAATCTGAAGCTGCTCTTCCGGTGTATAGCCGTCTACCGAGATTCCGTAGGCTTCTTTTTCTTTTTCTGTATAAGAACTGCGGATGTCATATTTCTTTTGTCCGCACATATACTTCATCAAAGCGTCTGCTGTGGCAAGCTCTTCCTCCGGCTCCAGCTCGCTGACCTTTGTCTTCCCGTAAACGTCCGCCTTCAGACGCAGAAGGGCGCTGCCCTCCAGCGTATACTCAAAGCCTCCGTTTTCATAAACAACGCCGAGATCGTTTACTACGCTGTCTCCATTCTTTTCAATCAGCTTAATCAGCCTGTAAATCGTTTCATTCAGGCGCGCATTTCTCGTCTTTGTATTCGGATAGCTTCCATTATCCTTAATCGTCACCGAATAAGACAGCTCGCTGTAGGCGAGAAGCTCTCCGTTTCTGTCACAAATATTTCCTCTGGTGCTGGAAAGAGAAACCTCTCTCTCTGTCTTCAAAGAAAAGGATTCCAGATAATCGGAACCTTTTACAATCTGAAGGAAGAAGACTCTCTGCAGAAGGATTCCAAACAGCACCATAAAGGCAGCCGCCAGAATAAACAGACGGGATTTCAGTAAATTACAAAAAGCATCTTTCACATTTTTGAACAAGCTCAAGGTTCCTCCGTTTGTTTTTCCAGACTTCCCGGCTTTCCGGAAAGAGCCGAATAGTCAGAGGGAGGTTCCTCCTCCCAGCGATCCAGCAGCCTGTTCAGCCACCAGATTCCCCGATACATCACAAGTGTCACCACAACCGTATAAACAAGCTCCGGAAGAATGACATGCGTAAAATAAAAGCCGAATGCAAATTTGCTGCGCATCAGGAACATAAAGAAATAGACGCTGAAGCCGTAAACAAGCTCCGACAAAGCAATCCATACCATCGGCATCTTGATGTCTTCATCGTAAAACATCATATGGAACAATCCGCTTCCATATCCCAGAAACATATATAAAAGAGCGTAGAAGCCAAAAAGACTTCCAAAGAAAATATCCATGAGAAGTCCGGAAAAGAATCCGACTGCCATTCCCTCCTTCTCTCCACGCATAAAGCCGAGAGAAGAGGTGACAATCAGAAGAAGATTCGGCGAAATTCCCGCCATCGCCAGTGCCTGAAATACGGTGCACTGTAAAATAAAGCAGACTATTACCAAAAGCGCAAATACTGCCCTGCGTTTCATCTGTCTCCACTCCTGTCTATTCCTCTACCGTCTGTTTCAGATCTGTAATGACCAGAACAGAATGCAGATGCTCAAAATCCACGGCTGGCGTCAGCGTACCGGAACGCGTCAGATTGTTGGAATCCAGAGTCAGCTCATTGATATAGCCTATAAGAATTCCAGGATGGTATTTATCACTCACATGAGACGTCACAATCGTGTCGCCGATGGACGCCTGTCCCTCTGCATCGCGGAGCTGATAAATCTGAATCATGCCTGATTCCATCAGCTGTAAATCTCCTTTGACGAAGCACAGATCCGACGTCGACAGAACCTGCGCGCTCACGTCGCTCATATCGTCGATAATGGAACGTACCTGCGCCCAGTTATCTCCAACCTTTGTTACGATTCCCACAAGACCGCTTCCCGCAATCACATTCATATCCACGGCAATTCCGTCGCGGGAACCTTTATCTATCACAAAGGTATTAAACCAGTTTCCGGAATCGCTGGCAATAATATTTGCCGCGACTTTATTATACTCTCCATACGTCTCGTCAAGAGCATAGAGATCCTCCAGCTCCTCCAGACGATACTGGTTCTGCATCAGACGGCTGTTCTCCAGCGTCAGAGCGTCCACCTGCGCCTGAAGCTCTTCGCTTCTTGCCTGCGCAGCCGACAGCTCCTCCAGATTTTCTTTTTTGTCCCTGAGCCATCCGCCGACCGCATTAATTCCTTTCTCAAAAGGAATAAACACATAACCGGACACTCTGCCCAGCGTCTCGCCGGCAAAGCCCGTGCTGTAGGATGCAAACATCATGCCTATGCACAAAAGTACCAGCGCCGCAAATATGTATTTGGACGGCACGGTAAAACGATTTCTTTTCTTCATATTTCACCCGGATTAGTTGTAATTCTGCTCCTTTGTCACAAAGGTCAGACTGCGGAACTCCTTTTCCTTAATCACGCGCTCCAGACCTCTCGCCACGCACTCCTCCGGCTTCTCTACGAGATTTACCCGGATATTTGTCGCATCTGCAATCAGCCCGTCAAGTCCCTTGAGATTCGCTACTCCTCCGGTAAGGAAAATTCCGTTCCGGATAATATCCACGCCAAGCTCCGGCGGCGTGCGCTCCAGAATCATCTTGATCGCGTCTACAATCGTCTTAAGCTGCTCTGCAATCGCTCCCGCCACAAAATCAGCCGTTATCTCAAGAAGAGCCGGAAGTCCAAGAGCCATATTCCGTCCGCAGATCTCTCTCTTTGACGTAACGTCGCCCGGCTGATAGCCAAGCTCGTTCTTCAGAATCTCCGCCGTCTTATTGCCGATGAAATATCCGTACTCTCTCCGGATCGCGTTGGAAATCGCCTCGTCGATCTTATTTCCGCCGTTCTTAATCAGCTTGCTTGTAACCGTTCCTCCTAAAGAGAGAATCGAAATCTCCGTCGTATCGGCTCCCACGTCTACAATCATAACGCCCTGAGCCTGCTTCACGTCGAGTCCGAGTCCAAGTCCTGCCGCTACAGGCTTATCCACCAGCTCAATATTCTTCGTCTTCAGCCCGGTTCCCTGAATCAGCGTAGTAAACACACGATCCTGCACATCTGTAGGAAGCGCCACGATAAATTCAGCTCCCTTAAGGCTTCCCTTTGTACGCTCCTCCAGGAACGATCTCAGAAACTCCTGCATATAAGTGATGCTTGCCACCGTACCAAAGGACATAGGATAAAGAACCTCAATATTGGACGGAGCCTTCTCATGCATATCAAAGGCTTCATCTCCGTAAGCGATCATTCCCTTTTTTTCCTCAATCGCCACCATATTCTTTTCGCAGTATATCGTATCCGTTTCCTTGCTGTAAATTTTGATGCTGCTCGTTCCGAAATCGCAGCCAAAGCTCTGTGCAGACATTTCGTCTTCCTCTCTTTCTTCTGTTCCTCTTTTCAAACGGAAAAGGGTTCTTCCTTCCCCGATAGTATGCCCCGCTCCCGCAAACTGCTATAACATCTGTCGCCCACAATCACATGATCCAAAAGCTGGATTCCCAGAAGCTCTCCTGCCTGGGAAATTCTCTTTGTAATCAGAATATCCTCCGGGCTGGGAGAGGGATCTCCGCTTGGATGGTTGTGAACAAGAACAAACCTTACGGCATGTACCTCAAGAGCCTCCAAAAAGATCTCTCTCGGCGATATGATGGAAGCGTTTACCGTTCCCTTAAACATAAGCTTTTCTTTTAAAAGCTTATTTCTGGTATTCAGAAACAGCGCTATCAGCTGCTCCTGTTCCTGATACCGAAGCTCTTCCATAAAATAATCAGCCACCGTACCCGGTGCGTCAAAGCAGAGTCTTTCTCCTGCCGCAGCTTTCGCCATACGCGATGCAAGCTCGGCAAGACATTTCAGCTGTACAGCCTTCACGCTTCCGATGCCCCGAAGCTCCTGAAGCTTCTCCATCGGAATTCTGTGAAGTCCCTGGAGTCCTTCATAGCCTGGAAGACTTATGACTCTCCCTGCCAGCTGGCAGACAGACTCTCCGCTCGTTCCCGTACGCAGCAGCACTGCCAGAAGCTCTGTGTCTGAAAGAGCTGCCGCTCCGCAGGAAAGGCACTTTTCATAAGGGCGCTCTTCCCTGTATAAATCCTTCATCGTTGTCATCTTCTCTCCTGTTCCGCTCTCCAGGCAGCAGGAGCTTTCTGTCAGACAACCTCTCTTTCTACAGCCTGCGGTATAAAATAATCGCAAGCACCACACCGATGATACTGGCTATCGAAATGTGTATCGTAAGCCCAAAGGTGAGTACCAAAAGCCCCAGATCGAGGACAATGGGGTTCTCAAGCCCGAAGCCCTGGCCATAATTAAGCCAGCTTAAGCCTGATACGTTTGAAGTGAGCATCCCAAGGAAGCCTCCCAGCACAATACCCGACAAAAGCATCACCAAAAGCACCCAGCCGTTTTTTGATCTCATAACAACCTCCGTCTTTCGTAATACAGCCGCCTTTCGGCGTCCGATTTCCTACCTGTACGGACAAAAACTGGAAATCGGTTCAAATTATATAATAGCACAAAGAAATTTACTTGTATAGAGAAGAAATTCTAAACTTCTCTTAAGATTTGACAGGAGCGGACAGACTTCGACTCTCTTCTTTTCTCTGCACAATCATCTCTGCCACGCGGATTCCATCCATAGCCGCCGAGGTGATTCCTCCCGCATATCCGGCTCCCTCGCCACAGGGATAAAGCCCCTTAAGGGCGCTCTCAAGTCTTTCGTCTCTCAGAATCCTCACAGGCGAGGAGGTTCTGCTCTCTACGCCCAGAAGAAGGGCGTCGTCTCTGGAAAAACCCGGAATGATATTTCCGCAACCGGTGATTCCCTCCTCCAAAGCATTCCCCAGCTCCTCCGGGAAAATACTCCGAACGTCTGAGAAGGTCCATGCTCCCTTGACAGAAGGCTCTATTTCGCCAAGGCTGACGCTTCTCACTCCTTTTCTGAAATCGCCCAGAAGCTGAACCGGAATCTTTCCGCCTCCCTGCTGCCATGCGGCTCTCTCCAGCCTTCTTTGAAATTCTACGCCGGAAAGGACGTCCTCTCCGCCAAAATCTTCCGGGCGGACCGTCACTATCATCGCGCTGTTTGCATTCCGTCCGTCTCTGGCATGATAGCTCATGCCGTTTACCGCAAGCATTCCCTGTTCAGAAGAGGCGTTCACTACATAGCCTCCCGGACACATACAGAAGGAATAAACACCGCGGCCGCCGCTCACCTTTCTCGTAAGCTTATACGATGCCGCAGGAAGCTTTTCCGGACAGTCTCTTCCGTACTGGCTTTCGTTGATCAGACTCTGGGGATGCTCGATCCGGACACCGACCGCAAAAGCCTTCTTTTCCATGGGGATTCCTCTCCTGGCAAGCATGGCAAAGGTATCCCGGGCACTGTGCCCTGCCGCGAGTACAAGAACGTCTGTCAGAAGCTCCTGCTCTCCCTCCTTTGTCCTGGCAAGAACGCCTCTTACGGCTCCGTCTTCCGTCAGAATATCCGTAAACTTCGTGCCGAAACGCACCTCGCCGCCCAGAGAAATAATCTCGTTTCTCATGTTTTTCACCACGACGGCCAGCACGTCTGTTCCAATATGAGGCTTATTCCAGTAAAGAATCTCCTCCGGCGCACCTGCTCCGACAAAGGTCTCCAGAACAAATCTTCCTCTTCCTTCCGGATCTTTTACAAGGGTATTGAGCTTTCCGTCCGAAAAAGTTCCTGCGCCGCCCTCGCCGAACTGAACGTTCGATTCCGTATCAAGCTCTCCTGTACTCCAGAATCTTTCTACCTTCTTCTGTCTCCGGTCCACTGATTCTCCCCTCTCCAGAAGAACAGGACACAGTCCCGCACGCGCCAGCATAAGACCGCAGAAGAGACCTGCAGGACCTGTTCCCACAATCACCGGTCTCTGGCGGCATACGCCCTTTTCTGCTGCCGGAAAATGATACCGTGTCTCCTGTACAGACGAAATATTCTTTCCCTTCAGCCGTTTAAGGAGCTTTTTTTCATTTTCTGTCTCTATATTCAGCGTGTATACAAAACAAACGGGCTTTTTCCGGGCGTCTATTGATTTTTTCCGAATCGTCAGCTTCTTTATCTCATCCGGCCGGAGTCTGAGTTCTTTCGCCACTTTCTGCCTCAGTTCCTCCCCGGTATGATTTACCGGAAGCTTCAGCTGGCTTATCTGAATCATCCTTTTCCTCCTTCTGCCGCAGAGCGTCCTGCCAGATATCCGCTGCTCCATGCCCACTGGAGGTTATAGCCTCCGCATGCTCCGTCGATATCTGCCACCTCTCCTGCAAAATAAAGACCCGGCGTCAGTCTGGATTCCATCGTTTCAGGACAGATTTCTTCCGTGTCTACGCCTCCTGAACAGACCTGAGCCTGTGCAAAATCTCCGCTTCCCGTAACCTCAGCGCAGAAATTTTTGAGCGCAGCTGCAAGTCTTTTCCTTTCCTCTTCGTTCCACTGCCGCGCAGGCTTTTCCCTTCCAATTCCGGCGCGCTCTATAAGGCAGACGCCCATCTTTTCCGGAAAAAGTCCTGTCAGAAACGCCGTCCCTTTCTTATACCCGCAGTCCCGGATTCTGTCCTCAAGAAATGCCCCCAGCTCTTCCTCTGAAAACAGCGGGAGAAGATCAAGACTTACCGCCGTCTTCTTCCCCTCATCCAGAGCCTTCACAGCCCAGCGGCTTATCTGAAATACCGGTATGCCCGAAACTCCATTTTTCGTAAACTGTACCTCTCCCTGATCCTGCGCAGCCTCTTTTCCGTCTATATAAAGCCTGATCCGCGCGTCCATACGAAGACCGGCAAGCTTTGCAAAAAAACTCTCCCTGCACCGAAGCTGTACCAGAGCCGGAAGCGGGCGGATAATCCTGTGTCCCATCTGCCCTGCCAGACGGTAGCCGCTTCCATCAGATCCCGTCTCAGGGGCGGCAGCCGATCCGGCTGCCAGAATCAGCGCGTCTCCCTCATAGGTCCATCCCTTCGTCACTGCCGCAAAAACGTCTCCTCTTTTCTCAATACGTTCAATTTCCGTATTGAGAGCAAGCTTTATATTCTGCCGTTCCGCTTCCATACGCAGAATCTCCGCCACGGAGGACGCCTGATCGCTGTAGGGATAGAGATAGCCGTTTCTGTTTTTTGTAAAAATACCAAGTTCAGAAAACAGCCGGAGCGTATCGTGCATCCCAAAACTTTCCAGAACTTTCAGCGCAAACTCCGGATGCTCTCCTCTGTAAAAAGAGGCTTCCTGACGGACATTTGTCAGATTGCAGCGTCCGTTCCCTGTCGCCAGAATCTTTTTTCCCACCTGACGGTTTTTCTCAAGAAGCGTCACCTTAGCCCCGGCTCTTGCCGCGCTGACAGCTGCCATAAGCCCGGCTGCTCCTCCTCCTGCCACAAGAACTCTTCTCATGCGTCTCTCCTCTCTGCTTCCGCTTTTTTCACACCGGTTTCTTTCCTGCCGGATTGCTTTTCAGACATAAATTTTCAGGCGTGAAGATCCACAAGTCCTGCCTCTGCAAGCTTCTGCAGGGACATCAGAATTCCCAGCTTGGCGTGCGGCCAGGTAAGACCGCCCTGAAAATATACCGCATACGGCGGTTTAATCGGACCGTCTGCCGAAAGCTCAATCGAAGAACCCTGCACAAAGGCTCCTGCCGCCATAATGACGTCGCTGTCATAGCCCGGCATCGCCCAGGGTTCCGGCGTCACATAGCTGTCTACCGGAGCTGCCGCCTGAATTCCCTGACAGAAGGCAATCACGCCTTCCGGCTTTCCAAAGGTCACCGCCTGAATAATATCATGACGGCTCTCCGTCCCGTTCGGGATCACAGGAAAGCCCAGCCGCTCATATATATTTGCCGCAAAGACAGCTCCCTTAAGCGCTGCCGCTGTCACAGTCGGAGCAAGGAAAAATCCCTGATAAAAGCTTGTCATCACGCCAAGAGAAGCTCCCACCTCTTTTCCAAGTCCGGGTGAGGTCAGACGATATGCCGCATTCTCTACGTACTCCTTTTTCCCCACAATGTAGCCGCCGATAGGAGCCAGACCGCCGCCTGGATTTTTAATAAGAGAGCCAACACAGAGATCCGCGCCCACATCCGTCGGTTCTATTTTCTCGACGAATTCTCCGTAGCAGTTATCAACCATACAGATTACGTCCGGTTTCCGTTCTTTCACAAAGGCAATCAGCTCTCCTATCTGCGTCACAGAAAGCGTCGGTCTCGTCTGATATCCCTTGGAACGCTGTATCGTCACAAGCTTCGTCTTCTCATTTAAAGCCGCCTCTATTGCCGGGTAATCAAAGCTTCCGTCTTCTTTGAGATCCACTTGGCGGTAGGTCACACCGTACTCTGCAAGAGAACCGTTGGACGGACGGATTCCGATTACCTCTTCCAGCGTATCATACGGCTTGCCAACGGGAGAAAGAAGCTCGTCGCCCGGTCTTAAATTTCCAGAGAGCGCCACCGCAAGGGCGTGTGTTCCGCAGGCTATCTGCGGTCTTACAAGAGCTGCCTCCGCATGAAATGCCGCCGCATAGACCTCTTCCAGCTTGTCTCTTCCCAGATCGTTGTAGCCGTAGCCGCTGGTCGATGCAAAGCACGCAGCCTCCACGCGGCTTTTCTGCATCGCATCGATGACCTTGAGCTGATTATACTCTGCCGTCTCGTCAATCCCGGAAAATCTTTCCTTCAGCTCTTCCTCTATCTTTTCTCCAAAAGCGTACACCTCTTTCGAGATTCCCATTCTGCGGTACATCGCCGCCTTCTCTTCTCTTATTTTCTCCGCTGTCTGATTCATTTTATTATTCCTTTCTCTCTAAGCACTTCCAGCATAAAATCCAGTATTTTTTCTTCATCATCCTGAAACGCCTCCCGCTCCAGCCACACGACATCTTTCTCTCTCCGGAACCATGTAAGCTGTCTCTTTGCAAAATGGCGTGTATCTCGCTTCAGTATGCGGACTGCTTCTTCCAGCATCGTCTCGTTATCAAGATATGCCAGAAGCTCCTTATAGCCCAGTCCCTGCATAGAAACCATACCTCTCCTGCAGCCCTCTTCCTTTAAGGCTTCCACTTCTTTTAAAAGCCCTTCCTCCATCATCTTATCCACCCGGAGGTCAATCCTTCTGTAAAGCGTCTCCCTGTCCTGATTCAGTACAAAATAGGCAAAGCAGTACGGAGATTCCTTTTGTCTTTGTTCCTCATTATGTTCAGAGATCCGTTCTCCGGTAAGCCGGTAGAATTCCAGAGCGCGGATAACCCGCTTGACATTATTGGCGTGTATCTCCTCCGCCGCCTTGGGATCTGCTTCGGCAAGCATTTCATGAAGCTTTTCGCTCCCCTCTTTTTCCGCCAGCTCCTCCAGCTCTTTTCTCACATTTCCGGCTGTCTTTTCCTCTGAAAAATCTATGTCGTACAGGAGCGCCTGTATATAAAAGCCTGTTCCTCCCGTTATGATCGGGATTCTTCCTCTCTCCCATATTTCCTGCATCGCTTTTTTAGCAAGCTGCTGAAATTTCACAACATGGAAATCCTCTTCCGGTTCCAGAATATCCAGCAGATGATGCCTGACGCCCTGCATTTCCTCTTCCCGGATTTTCGCCGAACCGATATCCATCCGGCGGTAAACCTGCATGGAATCTGCCGAGATAATTTCCCCGTTTACAGCCTTTGCAAGCGCCAGCGAAAGCTTTGTTTTTCCGACTGCCGTCGGTCCTGTCAGGATTATTAAC
>CAUWNO010000069.1:0-11576 GCA_963559965.1 uncultured Lachnospiraceae bacterium
AACGGACTCTGACTCCGTCATTTCAAGGTTCGAATCCTTGTAGCCCTGCTAAGAACCTCTGAAGAGAAGTCTTCGGAGGTTTTTTTGTAACAGGAGAGCAGTCGGACACAGGAGGAAAAGGCATGTATTCATTTGACAGCCGCGTCCGCTACAGCGAGGTGGGCGAGGATAAAAGGTTGTCGCTGAATGGAATCATCAATTATTTTCAGGACTGCAGTACGTTTCAGTCGGAGGAACTGAACGTGGGACTGGAGAAGCTGGAAGGGATGCACAGAGTCTGGGTGCTGTCTTCCTGGCAGATAGTGATAGAGAGATATCCGTCCCTGTGCGAAGAGATTCGTGTATCGACCTGGCCCTATCATTTTCAGGGCTTCTGCGGATACCGTAATTTCACGATGACAGATGCGGACGGAAGACTTCTGGCGTACGCGAACAGTCTTTGGAGTTTTCTCGATACGGATACGGGAAGACCGGTGCGTGTTCCGGAGGAGATAGAGAGGCTCTATGTGCTGGAGGAGAAGCTGGACATGAATTATGCGTCCAGAAAGGTTCCGATGCCGCAGAACGGCGAGACAGGAGAGCCCTTTGCGGTACAGAAGCATCATCTTGATACGAATCACCATGTAAATAACGGACAGTATATACAGATGGCGCGGGAGTATATTCCGGCAGACTTTGCAGTCCGTCAGATGCGAGCGGAATATAAGAAATCAGCTTTGCCGGGAGATGTGATTTATCCGGTGACAGAGCTGGAGGACGGAAGATGGAGAGTAGCCCTCTGCGACGAGCTGGGACGTCCCTATGCGGTAGTGGAGCTTTCCTGAGAGGAGGAAGTAAATGATAGAGCTTGGGAAAAAGCAGGAACTTACAGTCATAAAAGAAGTTGATTTTGGAATATATCTTGCAGAGGAGAAGGACGCGCAGGAAAAGGTGCTTCTTCCTAAAAAGCAGGTTCCCGAAGGAACGAAGACAGGCGACAGGCTTTGCGTGTTCGTGTATAAGGACTCAAAGGATCGCCTTATCTCGACGACAAATGAACCGAAGATAGAGCTGGGCGGGATTGGTGTTCTCTGTGTGGCGCAGGTCGGAAAGATAGGAGCTTTTCTGGATTGGGGTCTGGAAAAGGATCTGCTTTTGCCTTTCCGGGAGCAGACGCGCCGCGTCAGGGAAGGCGAGGAGGTGCTTGCAGCGCTTTATATCGATAAAAGCAGCCGTCTCTGTGCCACGATGAATGTATATGAGTATCTGGAGCAAAACTCTCCGTATAAAAAGGATGACAGGGTCAGCGGAACGGTTTATGAGATCAGCAGGGAGTTCGGGGCATTTGTTGCCGTGGACAACAGGTATTCCGGTCTGATTCCGCGCAAAGACTTCCACGGAGAGGTCAAGATAGGAGATGTAAGAGAATTTCGGGTGACGGGCGTCCATGAGGATGGAAAGCTGAACCTGAGCGCCAGAGAGAAGGCTTACCTTCAGATAGACGAAGACGCGGAGCGCGTACTTCAGGTGATTGACGAGTTCGACGGCGTGCTGCCCTTTACAGACAAGGCGTCGCCGGAAACGATAGAGAGGGAGACACAACTCAGTAAAAATGCATTTAAAAGAGCGGTTGGAAGACTGTTGAAGGAAGGCAAAATAGAGATAACCGGTAAGAGTATTCTCCGAAAATCATAGAAAAAGTACCAAAAATTATGAAAAAAGAAAAAATCTCTTTCCAAAGCGGGGGATTGCGGTTATAATGGGGGAGAAGAAAGGAGTGAATTAAAAGATGAAAGTTCAGAACATTTCTAACATCGAGAAGTTCTTTCAGGTAGTGGACAGCTGCAAAGGAAGAGTAGAGCTGGTTACAGGTGAAGGCGACAGACTGAATCTGAAGTCAAAGCTTTCTCAGTATGTATCCATGGCGAACATCTTTTCCAACGGAGAGATTCCGGAGCTTGAGATTATCGCATATGAGAAAGAAGATATCGATAAATTAGTTTCATTTATGATTAATGGTTAATTAAAACGAGGTAATGGCTCTTAAGAGAGAGCGGTTGCCTCGTTTTTATTTTACCTGTTTATTTTGTCCGGATAAGCGCCGCGCTGTAAGACAGATTATTTCCGCGGAGCAGGTCTGTGATTTTTGTGATACAGAACCAGAAGACCTTTCAGAAGCAGATCGTCTTCAAGGATAACGGAGTGGCGGCAGAGCGGAGCGACGACGCAGGCAAGACCTCCGGTGGCAACGACAGTGCATTCCTCTCCAAGTTCCTCGTTGATGCGGTCGATAAGGCCGTCGATAGCCCCGGCGTTTCCGTAAAGGATGCCGCTTTTCATGGAGTCTACCGTATTGCTCCCGATGAGCTTTTTAGGCGGATCGAGAGAAATTTTTGGAAGCTGGGCAGTGCGGCTTGAAAGGGCGTCAAGGGAAATGGCGATGCCGGGAAGAATCATTTTTCCGATATAAGCCTTGTTCCTGTCGATGACAGATACGGTGGTAGCAGTTCCCATATCGATGAGAATCAGGGGCGCGTCATAATAATGGACGCCTGCCACGGCTCCGACGACGAGATCGCTTCCCTGCTGGGCAGGATCGTCCACAGCGAGCTTCAGCCCGGTCCGGATGCCGGGTCCTACCACAAGGATCTGAGCGCCGGTATACTGCTCTGCGGCTTCTTTTACCGTTCCCGTTACAGACGGAACGACAGAGGAGAGAATACCGCCCTCGATATCGGACGGGCTGACGCCGTGCAGATCGAGAGTTTCCTTCAGGATTGTGACATATTCAAGACGCGTCGCCTCCTGTATGGTGGAGAAACGTTCAAGAAAGAGAAGACGGTCGTCCTGAAAGCAGCCGACGACGATATTTGTATTTCCTATATCGATAGTAAGAACCATAAAAACCTCCGTATATCAGGAATATTTATTTCTGGAAAGACAGAAGCCGGGAACGGTACAGCGCGTAGCCGACAGCTCCCGTCAGAACGGTAGATGCTATCATTTCGCAGACCGCGTTGATTCCGACAAAGGTGCATACGAAAAGGAGCAGATTCTGTCCTCCGATAAGATTCTGCATATAATCTGTCGAGCCGAAAAGAATAAGAAGAGCGGCCATGAAAAAGACTGTGTTCAGAAATGCAGAACAGAATCCGGTGATAAAGAAACCGGGGCGCGCTCCGATGGTTTTCTTTGCAGCGCGGAAAATATAACCCAGCAGAAGTCCGTCCAGAACACGCGGAAACATACAAAGAATAAAGGTAAAAAACGGATTGATTTCAAAAAGAACGACGCCCAGAGGGCTTGCTCCGCCAATGCCGAGACATTGAAGAAAGCTGGTCAGTCCGAATACAGATCCTGCGGCAGCTCCGCCTGCAGGTCCTAAAGCGACTGCGGCAAGCGCAACGGGAATCATATTGAACGTGATGGCGAGAGGGCCGACGTTCAGGTATCCCAGCGGCGTATATGCCATAAGCAGCAGAATGGCAGTCAGCAGTCCGAGAATGGTTAGCTGCCGCGGCTTGAAAAGTTGTTTCATGATACAAATTCCTCCTTGTTATTATTCTTCTTCTGAAGATACAATACATCATTTTTATACCACAGAATTTTGCAAAAGAACAGAAAAATTTTTTCGAAAATGGAGGATCTATGCTATAAGGATCTATGTTATACTGTAAAAATACAGACTGCCGTCGTAGGTTGTCTGGTTTCCCGGCGGTGGTAAAAAGGAAAGGAGAAAGCCTTATGTTGAAAGGAAAAACTGTGGTGCTTGCCGTATCTGGAAGCATCGCTGCATATAAAATTGTAAACCTTGCCCGTATGCTGAAAAAGCTCGGAGCAGACGTACAGGTACTGATGACGCGAAACGCTGCGGAATTTATCACGCCGCTGACTTTTGAGGAGCTGACAGGACACAAAGCGCTTATAGATACTTTTGACAGGAATTTTCAGTACAATGTCGAGCATGTGGCGCTTGCCAAGCGCGCGGACGTGGTGCTTCTGGCGCCTGCGTCGGCAAATGTGATCGGAAAGATAGCGAACGGTATAGCGGACGATATGCTGACAACGACGATTATGGCGTGTCCCTGCAAAAAGATTGTGTCTCCTGCCATGAATCACAATATGTATCATAATCCCATCGTGCAGGACAATCTTGCAAAGCTGGAACGCTTCGGCTATGAGGTGATACCTCCGGAAAGCGGAATGCTGGCAAACGGGGACTGCGGAGACGGACGGATGCCGGAGGAAAGCGTTCTTCTGGAATATGTGCTGCGTGAAATTGCATATGAAAAAGATCTGGAAGGCAGGAAGATTCTCGTGACAGCAGGAGCCACGCGGGAGGCTATTGACCCCGTCCGGTTTATCACCAATCATTCCAGCGGAAAGATGGGCTTTGCTCTGGCGCGGGCGGCAGCGCTCCGGGGCGCGCAGGTAACGCTTGTGGCAGCGCATACAGAAGTGGAGCCGCCTCTTTTCGTAAAGCTCTGCCGCGTCAGCTCTGCGGCGGAGATGGCAGAAGCCGTAAAGGAGTATGCTCCGGAGGCAGACGCTGTTATCAAGGCAGCAGCTGTGGCAGATTATACGCCACAGGAGACGGCAGAGAATAAAATTAAGAAGGGCGGAGACGATCTGACCCTGACCCTTCGCAGAACAGAGGATATCCTGAAGTATCTGGGAGAACATAAGCGGGAAGGTCAGATCCTCTGCGGTTTTGCCATGGAGACGGAGCAGCTTCTTGAAAATGCCCGGAAGAAGCTGGAGAGTAAGAACTGCGATCTTATCTGTGCGAACAGCCTGAGGGCAGAAGGAGCCGGTTTCGGAACGGATACGAACCGGGTGACGATTCTCACAAGGGAGAAGACCATAGATCTTGACCTTCTCTCAAAGGAAGAGACGGCGCACAGAATTCTCGATGAGATACGTTCCAGAATGGACAAAGAAGCGGACAGAGGATAAAGAAGAGAACAGAGCAGAGGATAAAGAAAGCAGAGGAGTATTGGATGCCATTTACACATTTACACACACATACGGAATACAGCCTTCTGGACGGCTCTAATAAGATAAAAGAGTATGTGGCACGGGTGAAGGAGCTGGGAATGACTTCCGCGGCAATCACCGATCACGGCGCCATGTTCGGAGTGATAGATTTTTACAGAGAAGCGAAGGCGGCAGGAATCCGCCCGATTCTGGGCTGCGAGGTCTATGTCGCGCCCAATTCCCGGTTCGACAAGGAGCTGACAGGCGGAGAAGACAGATATTATCACCTGGTGCTTCTGGCGGAGAATAACAAGGGCTATGCCAATCTGACGAAGATTGTGTCGAGGGGCTATGTGGAAGGCTTTTATTACCGGCCCCGTGTAGATATGGAGGTTTTAGAGGAATTTCATGAAGGAATCATAGCGCTGAGCGCGTGTCTGGCAGGCGAGGTACAGCGTTATATTGCGAAAGGTCTCTATGAGGAAGCCAAAAAGAAGGCTCTGAAATATGAAAGTATTTTTGGAAAAGGGAACTATTTTCTTGAGCTTCAGGATCATGGAATTCCGGAGCAGAAGCAGGTAAATCAGGCGCTTCTTCGGATGAGCAGAGAGCTTGATATCCCCCTTGTCGCCACGAACGACGTACATTATACCTATGCGCAGGACGTGAAGCCCCATGATATTCTTCTCTGTATTCAGACAGGAAAGAAGCTGGCAGATGAAGACAGAATGCGCTATGAGGGAGGACAGTATTACGTCAAATCCCCGGAGGAAATGGAAAGCCTGTTTCCGTATGCGCCGGAGGCGCTGGAAAATACGGAGAAGATTGCCCGGCGCTGCGAGGTGGAGATTGAGTTTGGCGTTACAAAGCTGCCGCGTTATGACGTGCCGGAGGGTTATACTTCATGGGAATATCTGAATAAGGTCTGCTTTGAAGGACTTGCAAAGCGGTATCCGGACGATGACGGAAGCAAGAAGGAGAGACTTGTCTACGAGCTGAATGTAATCAGGGATATGGGCTATGTGGACTATTTCCTGATTGTGTGGGATTTTATCAAATATGCGCGGGATCACGGGATCGCTGTGGGACCGGGGCGCGGGTCGGCGGCAGGCAGTATTGTCTCGTATACGATGGGAATTACCAATATCGATCCCATGCGCTATCAGCTGCTGTTTGAGCGTTTCCTGAATCCGGAACGAGTTTCCATGCCTGATATTGATATTGACTTTTGTTTTGAACGGCGTCAGGAAGTGATCGATTATGTAGTACGCAAGTATGGAAAAGACCGGGTGGTGCAGATTGTCACCTTCGGTACCCTTGCCGCGCGGGGCGTCTTAAGAGACGTGGGACGTGTTATGGATCTTCCCTATGCCTTTGTGGACTCGATTGCGAAGATGGTTCCTCAGGAGCCTAATATCACGCTTGAAAAAGCGCTTAAGATGAATCCGGAGCTTAGAAAGAGTTATGAAGACGATCCGCAGGTACATGAGCTGATCGATATGGCGATGCGTCTGGAAGGACTTCCGCGCCATACCTCCATGCACGCGGCAGGCGTTGTGATAAGCCAGAAGGCTGTCGACGAGTATGTGCCGCTTTCCAGGGCTTCCGACGGTTCCATTACAACACAGTTTACCATGACGACGTTGGAGGAGCTGGGACTTCTGAAAATGGATTTCCTGGGACTTCGGACGCTGACGGTGATTCAGGATGCGGCAAAGATGGCTTCTGCCAGGCTTGGGTATACGCTTGATATGGACAATATCAGCTATGAGGACCCGGCGGTGTACGCTTCGATCGGAACGGGAAAGACAGACGGTATTTTCCAGCTTGAGAGCAGCGGAATGAAGAACTTTATGAAGGAACTGCGCCCGAAAAATCTGGAGGACGTGATAGCGGGAATTTCTCTGTACCGTCCGGGACCGATGGATTTTATTCCTCAGTATATCAAAGGAAAGGATCATCCGGAAACGATTTTCTATGACTGTCCTCAACTGGAAGAGATTCTGGAGCCGACCTACGGCTGTATCGTCTATCAGGAGCAGGTAATGCAGATCGTGCAGAAGCTGGCAGGCTACACGCTGGGACGAAGCGATCTGGTGCGCCGCGCCATGTCGAAGAAAAAGGCAGCCGTCATGGAAAAAGAGAGACAGAACTTTGTCTATGGAAATAAGGAAGAGGGAGTTCCGGGCTGTATCGCAAACGGAATTTCCGAACAGACGGCAAATAAGATTTATGATGAGATGATAGACTTTGCAAAGTATGCCTTCAACAAATCGCATGCAGCTGCCTATGCCGTCGTGGCGTACCAGACGGCGTATCTGAAATACTATTATCCCGTAGAGTTCATGGCGGCGCTGATGACGTCGGTGATTGATAATCCGGGAAAGGTATCAGAATATATTTTAAGCTGCAGGCAGATGGGAATTGCTATTCTGCCTCCGGATATCAACGAGGGTGAGGCGAGGTTTTCGGTGTCGGACGGATCTATCCGTTACGCGCTGTCTGCGATTAAGGGCGTCGGAAGACCTGTAGTCGAGGCAATTGCCGAAGAGAGAAGGTTGGCAGGACGTTTCCAGAGCCTTGCGGATTTTATTGAAAGGATGAGCGGAAAAGAGGTCAACAAGCGTGTCGTGGAAAACCTGATTAAGGCAGGCGCGCTGGACAGTCTGGGAGGAAACAGGCAGCAGTATATTCAGGCGTACGCAAGTATTATGGACAGCGTTGCCCAGAGCAATAAGACGATGATGACAGGTCAGATGAGTCTGTTTGATTTTGTGGATGAGGATCAGAAGGAAAGTTTTCAGGTGAAGCTTCCAAATGTCGGCGAATATCCCAAGGAGCTTCTTCTTTCCTTTGAAAAGGACGTCCTGGGCGTCTACATCAGCGGTCATCCGCTGGAAGAATATGAGGAACGCTGGAAGAAAAATATCACAGCGGTCACGACAGACTTTATGCTGGATGAGGAGACAAACAGAACGCGGGTGCACGACGGAGAGTCGGTGATCATAGGAGGAATGATCATGGCGAAGACAATTAAGTATACAAAAAATAACCGCGTGATGGCGTTCCTTCAGGTGGAGGATCTGGTAGGCTCTGTAGAAGTCGTTGTATTTCCGAATGTGTATGAAAAAAATGCGGCGGAGCTTGGCGAGGAAGCGAAGGTATTTATCAGCGGCCATGTAAACGCAGAGGACGACAAGGCAAGCAAACTGATCTGCGACCGCATCATTCCCTTTGACGCAGGAAAGAGGGAGCTGTGGATTCAGTTTCCCGATAAGGAAACGTGTCTTGCAAGAGAAAAGGAGCTTTTGGAGCTTCTGGCAGACAGCGACGGAAATGATGGAGTCATATTATTTGCGGCGGCGGAAAAAACGATGAAGCGGCTTCCGGCAGGAAGAAATGTGAACGCAGAGACGGCTCTGATTGAAAAGCTGGAGCAAAGCTTTGGTAAGGGGAATGTAAAAGTTATAGAGAAACGTATTGAAAATATCAGAAGAATGAAGTAAAATCACACTCAAAGGATTTTGCCCGGTTCTTCAGGAGAACGGACAGACGCGAGGAGGAAGCAGCATGGCAAAAGAAATAAAAACCATCGGAGTGCTCACGAGCGGAGGCGACGCGCCGGGTATGAATGCGGCGATTCGCGCGGTCGTGCGCAAGGCTCTTGTAAATGGAAAACAGGTAAAAGGAATCCTCAAAGGCTATTCAGGTCTTTTGAATGAGGAAATTATAGATATGTCGGCGAACGACGTGTCCAATACGATAGAGCGAGGCGGAACGATTCTGTTTACTGCCCGCTGCAGAGAATTTATGACGGAAGAAGGACAGAAGCTCGGTGCAGAAATCTGCCGTAAGCACGGGATTGACGGCATCGTCGTGATTGGAGGAGACGGTTCCTTCCGCGGCGCGCAGAAGCTGGCAGAGCTGGGAATCAATACCATCGGTGTTCCGGGAACGATCGATCTGGACATTTCCTGTACAGAGTATACGATAGGCTTTGATACAGCTGTGAATACAGCCATGGAGGCTATCGACAAGGTGCGCGACACTTCGACTTCTCATGAGCGCTGCAGTATTATCGAGGTTATGGGACGTAACGCAGGTTATATCGCGCTTTGGTGCGGTATCGCCAACGGCGCCGAGGATATTCTTCTGCCGGAGAACTACGATTACGACGAGCAGAAGATTATCAACAATATTATTGCCAACAGAAAGCGCGGAAAGAAGCACCACATTATTGTCAACGCGGAAGGCGTCGGTCATTCCACAAGTATGGCGCGCCGCATCGAGGCGGCTACAGGCATTGAGACGCGCGCGACGATTCTGGGCCATATGCAGCGAGGCGGAAGCCCCACCTGTAAGGATCGCGTTTATGCGTCGATGATGGGAGCGATGGCGGCGGATCTTCTCTGCGAGGGAAAGACAAACCGCGTAGTCGGCTATCAGCACGGACGCTTTCAGGATTTCGATATCAACGAGGCGCTTGCCATGGTAAAAGGAATCGATCCTTACCAGTATGAGGTGGCAAAGGATTTATCAAAGCACTTCTGAGAGAAGCTGTGTCTTTAAAAACAAAACTGCTGCGCGGCGCGCATCCGGTTTCGGGGTGTGCGCCGCCGTTTTTCACAGAGGGGAATTTTTATGATTACAAGTACGGCAAATCAGCAGGTGAAGCAGCTGATACAGCTGAATAAGAAGCGGAAGCTTCGTGATGAAAGAGGCGTTTTTATCGCCGAGGGTCCTAAAATGATCGAGGAAGCGCCGCGGGAAAGAATTGAAAAAGTCTACGTGGCGGCAGGATATTTTAAGAAATACAAAGAGCGGCTTTCTCTGGGAGAACTTGATTATGAACTGCTGGAAGACAGCGTTTTCCGGACAGTCAGCGACACGCAGACACCGCAGGGAATCCTTGCCGTGATACGTCAGGAAAGCAGCAGTCTGGAAGCGATGCTCCGTCCGGAACATCCGCTTTTGCTTCTTCTTGAAAATATTCAGGATCCCGGAAATCTTGGAACTATCCTCCGCACAGCAGAGGGAGCAGGCGTAACGGGCGTGATTCTCAGCAGAGGCTGCGTGGATCTTTATAATCCGAAAACAATACGCTCGACTATGGGATCGGTCTACCGCGTTCCTACGCTCTATGCGGAAAATCTGTGTGAAATGGTATCTGTCCTTCATGAGAAGGGCGTGCGTACCTTTGCCGCGCACCTTGCCGGGAAAAACGAGTACGATCAGGAGGATTACAGGGGCGGATCGGCTTTCCTCATAGGAAATGAGGGAAACGGGCTTACGGAAGAGCTTTCTGCCTGTGCCGATACCCTGATCCGGATTCCCATGGAAGGCAGGCTGGAATCCCTGAACGCAGGCGTTGCGGCGTCTGTTCTGATGTATGAGGCTTACCGGCAGAGGCGGCGGGCAGGCAGCGGCAGACAGAATTACTGAAGAAAGATTTCTGCCAGATAAGCGATTTCGCTGGACGGAATAGAGATGCCAAAGGTGTCGGATACAATCGTAAGGCTTTGTGCTATGGTATCCATAAGCTGATGATTGGAATTGGTAAACTGTTTCAGCTGATAATAAGGCAAGGGGACACCGCGAATAATTCGTTCAAGCATATGGACTCCATGAGACAGGTATTTTACGGCGGTTTCCTGGCTGTAATCCTGTTTCAGGCTATCCAGAATCAGATTGAGAGAATAGAGAAGGGTATCTGTAGCCTTTTTGGGATTTACATATAAAAGGGTGCGGGACAGAATATCATTTACAAGATGATTTATAAATTCTTCCTGAGACATTTCTCTGTAATTTTGCTTTTTTGCAGGGAGGGGAGCAGAAAAGTTTTCAAGCTCACAGCCGCTCGAACACTGCATAATCGAGTCAATCAGCGAAGATAGAGTTATGGGAGACAGAATTTTACACGGAATTTGAAGTCTTTTGCGGATGGCGGCTTCCATTCCGGTAACGGGTTCCATATCAGTCCAGATAAGAACGCCCCGACCTCGATCCAGATGTGCTGCAGCGTCGGTAATAAGCGTTAAAAGAGAATCAATGGGAATATTTTTGGTATAGTTTACAGCAGCTGTCTGCACATGGGAACTGTCGGCTAAATCCTGCGTATAGTTTTTCATATCTGAAGCGGTATATTCTCCATGGCATACAATCAGTATAGAAAGGGAGGCGTAATCACCTTCTGTTTTTTCGGTACTGGGATTGTTGGACAGCTTTGAAGAAACAGGAGAGGGAAGATTTTTAAAGAAGTCTAAAGCGTCACAATGCCCGTTGGATTCGCAGATCATAGTATTTTCTTTATACATAGATAAGGCGTTTATGATGTAAGCGTTTTGGGACTGCGAGCAGGGGAGGGACGAAAGTAAAAAGTCGGACAGATGTTCAAAGCCTATCGTAATGCAGCAGGGATTGCTGCTGTTTTGTTCCAGAAAGGCTTTTGAACAGGCGGAACGAATTTCGTTGCGCAGCTGAGATTCATTTTTCTGATATACAGGTGAAATAAAAGCGGTAAGGATGGACTTGTCCAGCCTTATATTTTTTTGCGTAGAAAAAGATTCTCTGGTAAAGAGGTAAAGTATGGTTTCTGTTTTTTCCAGAGCACTTCTGTGATT
>CAUWNO010000070.1:0-11205 GCA_963559965.1 uncultured Lachnospiraceae bacterium
AATAAGACAGATAATAAGACAGCGGTATATTCCTGCCCGATTCCTGGGAAGGTGCTTGCATTAAAGGAAATCCCCGATGAAACATTCGCGTCAGGAGCGCTGGGAGAGGGCGTTGGCGTACAGCCAAAGGAAGGAAAGGTATACGCGCCGGCTGCAGGAACGGTATCCGCTGTATTTGACACAAAGCACGCTCTGGGAATTACGACAGAGGACGGAGTGGAATTGCTAATCCATGTAGGGATTGATACGGTGACGCTGAAGGGAGAACCCTTTACAGCTTACGTAACGGCAGGACAGAAGATTGCGAAGGATGATCTGCTTCTGGAATTTGATATGAAGAAGATAGAAGAGGCCGGGTTGTCGAGCGTGAGCGCGGTGATTGTCACAGATCCGGCAGGACACGAGAACGTCAGCTTTACAGAACGGGCATAATAGTCGGATGGGAGAAAAGTTCCGACGCAGATGAGAAACAGGAGAGTAGAAATATGTATCAGGATAAATGGAGATTAAAGCTGCATCTGATGCCTCCCGACGGGTGGCTGAACGATCCCAACGGTCTGTGTTGGTTCCGGGGAGAATATCACGTATTTTTTCAATATTCCCCGAGAGAACCGGAAGGCGGGCTGAAGCATTGGGGGCACTATATCAGCCCGGATCTGCTGCACTGGGAATATGCCGGAATTGCGCTGTCCCCGGAAGAGGCGTTTGAATCCCGCGGCGTGTATTCCGGATCGGCGCTTGTGAGAGACGGGAAAATGTATCTCTACTATACGGGAAATGTAAAGCTGCAGGGCGATTATAATTATATTACGGACGGACGGCAGGGCAATACTGTCCTTGCCACAAGCGAGGATGGAAGAACGTTTGGCGTCAAGGAATGCCTGATGACAAATGCAGATTATCCGTCTAATCTGACCTGCCATGTGAGAGATCCCAAAGTGATAACGTCGGACGGCATAGGGAAATGCGACGGATATGACTATATGCTGCTGGGAGCAAGGACGCTGGAAGACAGGGGCGAGGTACTTTTGTATCGCTCTGAAAATTTGCGGGAGTGGAAGCTGGTTCAGCAGATTTCCTCCGAAGAAAAGTTTGGCTATATGTGGGAGTGTCCGGATGCATTCTGCCTGGATGGACAGACGATTCTTAGTATTTCTCCTCAGGGAGTAGAACAGGAGGGACTTGATTATCAGAATCTGTATCAGTCGGGGTATTACCTGGCAGAAGGCGACCTGACGGGGAAATACTGTCTTGGAAGGTTTAAAGAGTGGGACAGAGGCTTTGATTTTTACGCACCCCAGACGTTTGAGGATGAGAAGGGAAGGCGGATTCTGATTGGCTGGATAGGAATGCCGGATGTGCCGGAGCAGAAGAATCCGACGGTAGAATATGGATGGCAGAATGCGCTGACAGTGCCAAGAAGGGTGTTTATCGAAGAACGGAAGGTAAAGCAGTATCCAGTGGAAGAGCTGTTGACGCTGCGTAAAAATGAGAAGCTTCTGAATCCGGAGGATGAGTCGGAAAGGCTGGAGTGCTATGATGTAGAAATCAGGGTGAATCCGGAGAGAGAGTTTGAGATTGTGATCTCAGATGGCATTCGTCTGTCTTATAAAAAAGAGACGCAGATCTTCTCGCTGGAATTTGACGAAGAGACCGGGCTGGGTTATGGACGGAAGAGCAGAAGCGTACGGATGGAAAGTTGTGAAGCTGTCCGGATGCTTATGGATACCTCCTGCATGGAAATTTATCTGAATGGAGGAGAAGAGGTGTTTACCTCCCGGTTTTATACGCCTGACGGAAGAAGCTGTTTCCGGGTGAAAAATCCGGGGGCGAAGATACGATACTGGGAAATGGATTCTCCGGAGATTGTGCTGGGCGACGCCCTGTAGGAAAAGATGATTATAAAAACCGCTGTCGATTTGGCGTCATATCTTTTGATATGCTTCCTTTTCGACAGCGGTTTTTTGCTTTTAGCGGAGGAGGAGGGATTTGAACCCTCGCGCCGGTGCTACCGACCTACTGGTGTTCGAAGCCAGACCCTTCAGCCGCTTGGGTACTCCTCCGTGTGCTTTTGACAGCAGTGATATTATAATACATCCCGAGAGAATTTTCAAGGGATTCCCTTGTTAGATTTTTATATTTATGATAAACTTTATATATTATAACTGCGCAGAAGAGAAGAACGGGAGAAAAAAGGCGGCTCGGGCTGCATGCCCTCGCCTCTGCGCGGTATGAAAAATGAAAATACAGAGATGGAGGCATGCTTATGAAACGAATTGGAATGCTGACCAGCGGCGGAGACTGCCAGGCCTTGAACGCCACGATGCGCGGCATCGTAAAGGGCGTATGTAATGCGCTGGACGAGGTGGAGTTCTATGGTTTTGAAGAGGGATACAAGGGACTCATTTACGGAAATTACAGAATGCTGACGCCGCGCGATTTTTCGGGAATCCTGACAAAGGGCGGTACGATTCTGGGAAGCTCACGCCAGCCGTTTAAGCTGATGAGAGTTCCGGATGCGAACGGTCTGGACAAGGTGGAGGCGATGAAGCAGACGTATCATAAGCTCCGCCTGGACTGTCTGGTGATTCTGGGAGGAAACGGCACGCAGAAGACGGCGAACCTTCTGTGGGAGGAAGGGCTGAATATTCTTCATATGCCGAAGACGATAGACAATGATATCTGGGGAACGGATATGACATTCGGATTCCAGAGCGCCGTTAATATTGCGACAGACTGCATCGACTGTATCCATACGACGGCGGCCTCTCACGGACGCGTATTTATTGTCGAGGTAATGGGTCATAAGGTGGGACAGCTTACGCTGCATGCCGGTATTGCCGGCGGAGCAGATATTATTCTGATTCCGGAGATTCCCTACAATATCGACAGTATCTGCAAGGCGATTGAAGCGCGCAACAAGCAAAAGAAGGGATTCACGATTCTGGCTGTGGCAGAGGGAGCGATTCCGGAAGAGCGTGCTAAAATGAGCAAAAAGGAACTGAAAAAGTTTATGGAGAATTATCCGTATCCGACAGTGTCCTACGAGATTGCAGCGCAGCTTACAGAGCGTCTCGGCACAGAGGTGCGTGTGACGGTTCCCGGACATACTCAGAGAGGCGGAAGCCCCTGTCCCTACGACCGCGTTCTTTCCACGAGACTGGGAGCGGCAGCAGCTCAGGCTATCGTAGACGATGCTTACGGCTATATGATTGGAATTGTGAACGGAGAGACCGTCCGTGTTCCCCTGGAAGAATCAGCCGGTAAGCTTAAGTTTGTAGATCCGAACAGCTCGATTATTTCAGAGGCAAAGATGATAGGAATCAGCTTCGGAGACTGATTCCGGACAGAAAGACAGCATAAGCGGCGCGCTCTTTGGGGCGCGCCTTAGAAAGGGATTGACCCAATGTCCTACATGGCGCTTTACAGGAAGTTCCGGCCGACAGCCTTTGGCGACGTCAGAGGGCAGGAACATATTGTGACTACACTGAAAAATCAGATTAAGGCAGACAGAATCGGTCATGCCTATCTGTTCTGCGGAACGAGGGGAACGGGAAAGACCACGATTGCAAAGATATTTGCAAAGGCGGTAAACTGTGAAAGTCCCAGAGACGGAAATCCCTGCGGGGAATGCGCGGCCTGCCGCTCGATTGCGGCAGGCACTTCTATGAATGTGATAGAGATCGACGCGGCGTCTAATAACGGCGTCGACAATATCAGGGAGATACGCGAAGAAGTTGCCTATTCGCCGACAGAAGGCAAGTATAAGGTCTATATTATTGACGAGGTGCATATGCTTTCCATCGGAGCGTTCAACGCTCTTTTAAAGACACTGGAGGAACCGCCGTCCTATGTGATTTTCATTCTGGCTACGACAGAGGCGCATAAGATTCCGGTGACGATTCTCTCGCGCTGCCAGCGATATGATTTCCGGAGAATTTCTGCCGACGTGATTACGGGCAGACTGGAAGAGCTGACAGAAAAAGAGGGCGTGGAGACAGAGGAAAAGGCGCTCCGGTATATTGCGAAGGCAGCGGACGGTTCCATGCGAGACGCGCTGAGTCTTCTTGATCAGTGCATCGCCTTTTATATGAATCAGAAGCTGACTTATGAGCATGTGCTTGACGTTCTCGGCGCGGTGGATACAGAAGTGTTCAGCAGACTTCTGCGCCTTACAATTTCGCAGGATCTGCCCGGCGTCATGGCTCAGATAGAAGAGCTGGTGATGCAGGGAAGAGAGATGGGGCAGTTTGTGACAGACTTCACCTGGTATCTCAGAAATCTGCTTCTTCTTAAGACTTCGGATCAGATAGAGGATGTGCTGGACGTATCGACGGAGAACCTTAAGCGGCTTCAGGAGGAAGCGCTTTATATAGAGCCGGATACGCTGATGCGTTACATCCGTATTTTTTCCGAGCTGAGCGGACAGATACGGTACGCATCTCAGAAACGCGTGCTGGTGGAGGTGGCGTTTATCAAGCTCTGCCGGCCGGCGATGGAGGCAAGGCAGGACGCGCTTCTTGACAGAATCCGTATTCTGGAAGAGCAGTTTGAAGAAAATATGGCAGCGATTCAGTCGGGAGAAGCATTTATCCGAACGCCGGAGAAAGAGGCGTTTCTGACTCAGAAAAAGGAGGAAGCTCCGCCGCCTGCGCCGGAGGCTTTGCCGGAGGATGTGCGGGAGGTTGTGAAGAACTGGCATTCCGTTGTGAACCGTCTTCATCCGCTGCTTCGGACTTATCTTAAAGGAGCCAGACTTAAGGCGCTTGAGGGAGGAAAGCTTGGAATTATCACAGAGACCTCTACAGGAGAAATGTTCCTGAAAGAGGGGGCGCATCTTCAGGAGATACGCAGTGTGATTCAGCGGGACACAGGAAAAGACATGGAGATTCTTGTTGCCTGCGCGGAGAGTGATCCGCATACAGAGGTGGGGGCGATTGATATTGAAAAAGTCATCCACACAGAGATAGAAATAGAAGAAGAATAAAAGGAGGAAACATTGATGGCAAAGAGAGGCGGATTTCCCGGAGGAGGAATGGGAATGCCCGGGAATATGAACAATCTGATGAAGCAGGCGCAGAAGATGCAGCGCCAGATGGAAGAGAGTCAGAAAGAGCTGGCAGAAAAGGAGTATACGGCTGCGGCAGGCGGCGGAGCTGTAGAGGTAACGGTATCCGGAAAGAAAGAGATCACAAAGGTAAAGCTTGATCCGGAAGCGGTAGATCCGGATGATGTAGAGATGCTGGAGGATCTGATTATGGCAGCGGTAAATCAGGCTCTGCGTCAGCAGGAAGAGGATTCCGCAGCGACAATGTCCAGACTGACAGGCGGCTTTGGAGGAGGCTTTCCGTTCTGATGGATTACTATGGAAGTCAAATCAGCAAGCTGATTGAACAGCTTTCGGCACTTCCCGGCATCGGGAGCAAGACGGCGCAGCGTCTGGCGTTTCATATTGTAAATCTTCCGGTGGAGAGGGTGCAGGCGCTTTCTGACGCGTTGATAGACGCCAAGAAAAACGTCAGGTACTGCCGGGAGTGTTATACGATGACAGACAGCGACCTCTGCCCTATCTGCGGAAATCCGAAAAGGAACCACAGAACGATTATGGTCGTGGAAAATACAAGAGATCTTGCAGCGTATGAGAAGACGGGAAAATATGAAGGCGTTTATCATGTGCTGCACGGAGCCATTTCTCCGATGCTCGGAATCGGTCCGGGAGATATTCGGCTTAAGGAGCTTATGACGCGCCTCCAGGGAGATGTGGAAGAGGTGATTATCGCTACAAATTCCAGCCTTGAAGGGGAGACGACAGCGATGTATCTCAGCAAGCTGATTAAGCCTACGGGTATCCGCGTAAGCAGGATAGCCAGCGGCGTTCCGGTGGGCGGAGATCTGGAATACATCGACGAGGTAACGCTTCTTCGCGCCCTCGAAGGACGGGTAGAGCTGTAACAGGGAAGGAGCGGGCAGAGCAGAGGCAAGAACTGCTTGACCTGAAAGAATTCTCTGGGTATACTATAAACAGCAAAATTTAAATATATAATAAAGGTGGGACAAACATGACGAATTTAGAACTTCAAAAGACAGCTAACGAAGTCCGTAAGGATATCGTCACAGCTGTTCACAGTG
Source organism: uncultured Lachnospiraceae bacterium (assembly GCA_963559965.1). Classification (GTDB taxonomy): domain Bacteria; phylum Bacillota; class Clostridia; order Lachnospirales; family Lachnospiraceae; genus Laedolimicola. The sequence goes on from CAUWNO010000070.1 coordinate 6,130, forward strand.
CAAAGTCCGGACATCCGGGCGGTTCCCTTTCGGCAGCAGATGTGTTTACATATCTGTACTTTGAAGAAATGAACGTAGATCCGAAGGAGCCGAAGAAGGCAGATCGCGATCGTTTCGTACTGTCCAAGGGCCATACGGCTCCGGGACTCTATTCCGCACTGGCAGAGCGCGGATTTTTCCCGAAAGAGGATCTGGTAACGCTCAGACACGTAGGTTCGCATCTTCAGGGACATCCCTGTATGCAGCATACACCGGGACTTGATATGTCCAGCGGCTCTCTGGGACAGGGGATCTCAGCGGCTGTAGGAATGGCTCTTTCCGCAAAGGTATTCGGAGACAGCTACCGCGTATATACGCTGCTTGGAGACGGAGAGCTTCAGGAAGGCGAGGTATGGGAGGCTTCCATGTTCGCCAGCGCAAAAAATCTGGACAACCTCTGCGTGATTGTAGACAATAATAATCTTCAGATCGACGGAACGATCGAGGAAGTAAATTCCCCGTATCCGATTGACGAGAAGTTCCAGGCTTTCGGTTTTCATGTAGTGAATATCGACGGACATGATTTTGATCAGATCCGCGCGGCATTCAAAGAAGCGAGAGAGACAAAGGGACAGCCGACGGCTATCGTAATGAAGACAGTAAAAGGCAAGGGCGTATCCTTTATGGAGAACAATGCATCCTGGCATGGTTCTGCTCCGAATGACGAGCAGTATGCGGTTGCTATGGCAGATTTAGAGAAGGCAGGTGAAGCGTTATGTCAGAAGTAAAGAAGATTGCTACAAGAGAGAGCTACGGAAATGCGCTGAAGGAGCTTGGAGCAGAGAATCCGAACGTCATCGTACTGGACGCTGACCTGGCGGGCGCTACAAAGACAGGCGTATTTAAGAAAGCCTTTCCGGAAAGATTTTTTGACTGCGGTATCGCAGAGAGCAACATGATGGGAATTGCAGCAGGAGTTGCAACGACAGGAAAGATTCCGTTCTGCAGCACTTTCGCGATGTTTGCAGCAGGCCGTGCATATGAGCAGGTGCGCAACGCGGTTGGATATCCGCATCTGAATGTAAAGATTGGTGCAACACATGCGGGAATTTCCGTAGGAGAAGACGGAGCGACACATCAGTGCAACGAGGATATCGCTCTGATGCGTACGATCCCGGGAATGGTTGTTATCAATCCGGCAGACGATGTAGAGGCAAGAGCGGCAGTTAAGGCTGCAGCTGAGTATGAGGGCCCCGTATATCTGCGTTTCGGCAGACTGGCTGTGCCGGTGTTTAACGACGAGGCAACATATAAGTTTGAGCTTGGAAAGGGAATCCTTCTCAGAGAGGGAACCGATCTGACGATAGTAGCTACCGGTCTTTGCGTAAACAGCGCTCTGGAAGCAGCTGAGAAGCTTGCTGAGGAAGGCGTATCCGCAGAGGTTATCAATATCCATACGATCAAGCCGCTCGACGAGGAGATTATTCTGGCTTCTGCAAAGAAGACAGGCAAGGTTGTAACGGTAGAGGAGCACTCCGTTATCGGCGGACTTGGAAGCGCAGTCTGCGACGTGCTGAGCGAAAAGCTTCCGACTCCGGTGAAGAAGATTGGCGTATACGATGTATACGGCGAGTCTGGTCCGGCAGTACAGCTTCTTGCAAAGTATAAGTTGGACGGCGCCGGCGTATACGAGCAGGTAAAAGACTGGCTGAAATAAACTGAATAAGTGTAGGAAAAAAGAAACTCCCGTATAGTTTGTGTGTCAGACTGTGCGGGAGTTTTTGTGTTGCAATATGTCGAAAAAATTTCCGGTTCCTTCGACAGAAAATGCCATTTCCCGCAGAAAAACTGTGTTACGATGCAGATACGTTGAGCCGGACTGCTCAGGAGTCCGGGAAAAAGAGGGTAAATGAGGTGAAAGGATGATTGAGTTCGTTTACAGAGAAAATGCGAAGGAGACAGGACCGGAGCAGAAGCTGGAGCTTCCAAGAAATGTCCGGCAGATAGGAGAACCGGAGGAAAACCGGAAAATTTATATAGAAGATTATGTGATTACTTACCTGAAAAAATTTGCGGCAGAAGAGACGCTGAGCAGCCGCATCGCCGTTCTTCTCGGCAATTCTGAAAGGATGGGCGGAGTCCCTTATCTTTTTATCCGAAGCGCGGTAGGGCTTGAAGAGCTGGAGTATACAGAGGGCGGAATCCCGTTTACGGACGAGGTGTGGGCGCAGGTGTACGGCGCGATAAAAGAGTATTTTCCGGAACAGGATATTCTGGGATGGTTTCTTTCGGTTCCGGGATATCCGTTGGAGCTGGATTCAGGCCTTTCCAGAATTCATGTGAATTATTTTGGCGGAGTGGACAAGGTTCTGATGGTGGAAGAGCCATCCGATGGGGATGAAGACTTTTTTGCATATGAGAATGGAAAACTCAGCAGGCAGAGAGGATATTATATTTTTTACGAACGCAACGAAGCGATGCAGAGGTATATGGTAGACCATGGCGGCGGAGAAAGCGTGGATGAGAAAGAAGAATTTGAAGACAGGGCGATGAAAAGCTTCCGGACGATAGTGCAGGAGAAGAAAGAGATATCAGGGCAGAAAAAAGTGCTGACATTTCTTTATACTGCAAGCACATTTCTGGTGATGGTTGTTCTTGTAATTGGTGTGACGCTGATTAACAATTACGAAAAAATGGAAGGTCTGGAGATGGCGCTGAGCGAGCTGTCGCGTTCTCTGGAAAACGCAGAGGCTGTTACGGCTTACAGTCCGGAAGGAACGGGCGATGCAGCGGAAACGCAGGAGCAGTCCTCGGAAGAATCGGCGTCGGCAGAGGAGTCTCCGCAGCCGGAAGGGATCGCGTCGCAGGAGAAGCCAACACAATCGGAGGAGCCTTCGCAGCCGGAAGAGAGTGCACCGCAGGAGAAGCCAGCACAATCGGAAGAACCTTCGCAGCCGGAGGAAAGCGCACCGCAGGAGAAGCCTGCACAGCCGGAAGAACCTTCGCAGCCGGAGGAGAGTGCGCCCGTACAGAGCGCAGTGCCTGAAAGCTATGTCGTGCAGGAAGGGGACACGCTCCTTAAAATCAGCCGCAGGATATACGGGCGCGACGACAGGATAGAGGCGATATGCAGTATGAACGGGATTGACGACAGCGACAGGATACTGACCGGGCAAAAACTTTTGCTTCCACAGTAAATTTATGCTATCATATAGGAAAAATGCGAAGGATAGCAGGCGAATGGCAAAGATTACGCAGCTCTATGAGACGCCGCCCCACGGGGATAACGGCATGAAGGATTATAAAGAAAAACTGTTTCGGCACCGCGCAGGAATGGGAGCAAGGTTTCTCATGGGCGCGGTTGTTGTGCTGGGTACCGCTCTGGCGTTCTGGTTCTGGTTTCAAAATAAAACATATGCGGGATATGAAGTTCTTTCATCTTCGAAGCATACAAGCACAGTCAATACAGAGTATGCCGAGTACAATGGAAATCTTCTGAAATACAGCAAAGACGGAATTTCCTGTATCAGCGCAGGGAATGAGGCGCTTTGGAGTCAGACCTACAATATGCAGAATCCGATGGTAGATATATGCAAAAATGCTGTGGCGATTGCGGACAGGCAGGGAAATGAGGTATATGTTTTTCAGGAGCAGGGACTTCTGACAAAAATTACAACACTTCTTCCGATTCAGCAGGTAAGTATTTCTGCCCAGGGCGTTACGGCGCTTTTGCTGAACGACAGTACGGTTTCCTGGATCTGTCTTTATGACAAAGAGGGAAAGAAGCTGACAGAATCAAGGTGCAGTCTGGATGAAACGGGACAGCCCCTCTCGATAAGCATTTCCTCGGACGGAACAAAACTGGCTGTATCTTATCTTCAGATACAGAACGGAACAGCGGGCAGCTGCGTGGTATTCTATAATTTTGGTTCGGTAGGAAGTAATTTTGTAGATAAGATTGTATCTTCAAAGGTTTATGAGGATACGATAATTCCCCGTGTGAAATATCTTGGAAATTCCGCGTGCGCAGCTGTTTCCGATCAGGGAATCTTCTATTATGAAGGTGCGGAAATACCAGAGGAAAAGGCGGCTGTACCCGTAGAGCAGGAAATATACAGTATCTTTTTTGGAGAAAATAAGGTCGGCGTCGTGACGGACAGCGCAGAAGAGGCAAAGCAGGAAGTGGAGCCGGAAACGGATACGCAGAAAGCTGAAAACGCGCAGGAGGATGCTGAAAAGACGCCGGAGAAAACGGACGAAAAGAAAAAAGAGAAGAAAAAAGAACAGGATATGGAGCAGGATAAAGGAAAATACCACATCCGGGTATTTGACACGAGCGGTAAGCAGATTTTATCGAAAAGGACAGATATGGATTATGAACAGATACGGTTTTCCGGCAAAAGCTTGCTTCTTTATGATGAAACCCAATGTGAAATTTACAATGAACAGGGCGTTCTGAAATATACAGGTTCTTTTGAAGACTCGATTGCTTATGTATACAAAGGGGCAGGAATCTGCAAATACAGAGTCGTATTTTCAGACAGAACGGATACTATAAGATTACAGTAGGAGAAAAGGCATGAATTGGTTGCTGCCGGCGGTGGCGGGCTTTCTGGCTCTGTCAGCCTGGGATGGACACAGAAAAGGATTTATAAAAAAATCAGTAGGAATTGTAAGTCTGGTGGTTACGCTGGCGCTTACATCTATGGCGGCTCCGTATATTACGGAGCTGTTGAAGGAACATACGGAGTTGTACAGTGTGCTGCAGAATAGTATTGCTGCGAGCGATGCAGAAGTTCTCGGCGCAATACAGAGCCTGGGACTTGCAGAGGAAGTTGGAGGATATCTCGCAGATCAGATTCTCGGAGCCGCAGCCTTCCTGATTACGCTCCTTCTGGTAGGTGTTCTTGTACAGGGAATTGCATTTTCGCTGGGAATTGCAGCAAGGCTTCCGGTGCTGCATGGACTGAACAAAGCTGCAGGTCTTGTGTTTGGATTAGGAGAAGGCGTTCTCGTTGTATGGATTTTCTTTTTTATAGTTACAGTAATGTCTTCCACAGAGACAGGAGGAGAACTCCTGAAAATGATTGCGCAGAG
>CAUWNO010000071.1:0-11038 GCA_963559965.1 uncultured Lachnospiraceae bacterium
ATCTGGGTGTGTTCGGGACTTGCACCCGTTAGAGCGCGCCCATGGCGCGCAAACACAAAAAACCCCTTGAATTACTCAAGGGGTTTTGCTGCGGAAGATGGGACTTGAACCCACACGATCGCATTGATCACAAGATCCTTAGTCTTGCTCGTCTGCCAGTTCCGACACTTCCGCGTTTTTTATGTTGTGCACTTCATCAGCGCTTAGTTATAATATCATTTACCCAGATAAAAGTCAAGCATTATTTCAAATTTTTTTCAAATAAATTTTCTCCAAAAAAGTGTTGACATTTGACACAAAATTCGATAGAATACTATTTGTTCGCAGGAGTGGCGGAATGGCAGACGCGCAGGCTTCAGGTGCCTGTAGTCGCAAGGCTGTGTGGGTTCAAGTCCCATCTCCTGCACTGGAAAAACTCTTCCGGTAAGCGTGAAGAGTTTTTCTTTGCCAGAATCAATCTGGTAACTTTTAATTTCATATGTGTTTCGCAGGAGTGGCGGAATGGCAGACGCGCAGGCTTCAGGTGCCTGTAGTCGCAAGGCTGTGTGGGTTCAAGTCCCATCTCCTGCATGACGGAAAGAATCGTCAAATGCTTAAACTACAGCATTTGGCGATTTTTTGATGCTGAAACTAAAAAACATCCACTGGACATTTTTGTCGTATGCCTGGCAACAAAAAAGCCGCCGTAAAGTTATCTTTCCAGACAACTTTACGGCAGCCTCAGTTACACAGACGATTCTCTTATATCTTTTTTCAGGCTTTTATTCTTTTACCATTACCATCTTGATTACGTCGCTGATGTCATCCCTCTGCTTCTTAAAATACTCCTCAGCCTTTTCCAGCGGGAAGGTCTGGGTAATAAAGTCCTTCGGATTGATCACACCGGACTTCAGAAGCTCCAGCGCTCTCGGGAACCACAGAGCCGGAACTGCGTAGGATGCGCGAAGCTGCAACTTCCTGAAATGAAAATCATTGGCATTGAACGTAATCTCTCCGTGCTTCATATCAATTCCAAGGAAGCTGATAATTCCTCCGTACAGGGCAATTTTCATCATATCCGGAATCACGGCAGGCACAGCCGTAACCATAATCTTATTTACGCCGCCTCTCGGGAAGGGATAGGACTCCAAATCCGTCTCCGAAGTCAGAATCACATCGGTCGCTCCCAGTTTTTTAGCCAGCTCAATCCTTGCTTTTGACTTTCCGTTTCTCTGTATCGCATAAATATTTCTTGCTCCTGCCGCTTTCGCCAGAGCAAGCGCCATCAGACCAATCGGTCCAAGACCCACAACCGCCACATCGTCGTTCAGCTCGATACCTGTCGTATAGAAGAGATCCATCGCCACGCCCAGCGGCTCTGCCAGGGCTGCCTCGGAAAATTCCAGCCCGTCAAAGGGAACAAGCGCCTGTTCCGGAGCTACAATATAATCCGCATATCCGCTGATTTCCACATCATCAATAATACTCAGACCATTTGTACACAAATCCGGTCTTCCGTTTCTGCAGTTTTCGCAGACATGGCAGAAAGTTCCGCTCTCTACAACCACCTTGTCGCCCTTTTGAAAGCGGCTGCTGCCTTCTCCGTTTTCCGCTACTACACCGGCTATCTCATGTCCAAAGCTCTGATACTCCTCTGCCTCCACTGCTGCCGTGTGCATATCCGTTCCGCAGACTGCACAGGCTCTGACATCGAGCAGCACCTCATTTTTCCCCGGCTTCGGCACTTCCACTTCTCTCAGTTCAAACTGATAGGGCGCCTTTACATACAATACCTTCATCCTGTTTCCTCCTTTATTTTAAGCCCGGATCACCTTATGCCCCGCCGCCTTCAGCAGGCGGTTCATAATCGCCGGACCTATCTTCGCATCCTCAAAGGATTCTGAATAGATGCAATCCACATCCGTATCGTCAAAACGCCTCAGCACCGCAAAAAGATGCATGGCTATCTCTTCTTCATTCTTTCTGGCGCCCAGGCTCATTACAACTCCTTCCGGATAGCAGTCTGCCGTCTCGTCTGTCGCAATAATTCCCACCCGTTTCCCCTGTCTGCGCGCCTCCTCTGCAAACGCATTAATCCGCGCCGTAACTGCTTTCGTTTCGCCTTCTACAATCGTCAAATCAGCCCTGGGAGCATAATGACGGTATTTCATTCCGGGAGCCTTGGGACGAATTCCTGAATTCGGATCAAGAATCGCTCGATCTGTCTCAAGAGGTCCTATCTCCTCTTCCATCATCTCTTTTGTCACTGCTCCGGGGCGCAGTATCACAGGCGGCTCGACGCTCATATCTATAATCGTAGACTCCAGACCGATCACTGCCTGCCCTCCGTCGAGAATCATTTCAATGCGTCCTGACAGATCCTCTTCCACATGAGCCGCCGTTGTCGTACTGGGACGTCCCGAAACGTTGGCGCTGGGAGCCGCTACAAAACCGCCTGCCGCCCGGATAAAGGCAGCCGCAATCCTGTCGCTGGGCATTCTGACCGCTACAGTATCAAGCCCTCCTGTCGTCGCGCACGGCACAAGATCCTTTTTGGGAAAAATCATCGTAAGCGGTCCCGGCCAGAAAGCGTCCATAAGCTTCTCCGCCTTCTCAGTCACTCTGTCCGCTATCCTGTACAAGTCCTTTCTGTCTGCAATATGTACAATCAGAGGATTGTCGGAAGGACGCCCCTTCGCCGCATAAATCTTCCGGGAGGACTCCGGATTCAGCGCATCGCCGCCCAGACCGTATACGGTTTCCGTCGGGAACGCCACAAGACCTCCTTCACGGATAATCCTGCCGGCATCTTTTATCGTCTCTTCGTCTATTGTTTCATAATCCAGTTTTTTAACTGATGTTTCCACGTCTTTCACCTGCTTTAAAAAATCAGGGACTTATCAAAAAAGCCCCTGACAATACTCATCCTGATACAAAATTACTGTACCATGTTCTCTTGTTTTTTTCAAGTCTATGACGCGCTGATTTGCACTTCCCCGGTAGGACAGAGTCAAATCGCGCTCATCCTCAAGATACGGTCCGTCCACCAGAATATCGGCAAGCTCCAGCAGCCCGGATATTGCCGGACGGTTTTTTCCAAGCTTCAGAAGCTCCTCATAGACATAGCCTGTGTAAACCATCAGATGTTTTCCCATAGCCTTGATTTCTTTTCCGAGCAGGGAAAGCGCCTCCGGCTGGCAGAAAGGCTCTCCCCCGGAAAAGGTTACCCCCGACAACAGAGGATTCGCCTGAATTTCACGAAGGATTTCTTTCATATCCGCCTCTTTACCTCCTGCGAAATCGTGCGTCTGAGGATTATGGCAGCCCGGACAGTGATGGGGACAGCCCTGCGTAAAAATAACATAGCGTATGCCAGGACCGTCCACTATCGACTCCTGAATCGTCCCGCTGATTTTCAGATTAAAGTCCATGCTTTACACGATCTCTCTCTTCCGCGCGCTTCGCGTTGTTGAAGCGATCCGTAGTTCCTACCAGATATCCCGTAATCCGGCGAATACGGTCAAATTTTACGTTTTCTCCTACCATTCCGTTGTTCGGAAGCACTCTTCCTGTCATATTTTTTTCCTCCTCTTTTCTCGCTTTTCTTTTTTCTATCTTTACTGTTTTCTATCTTTTCTTTTTTCGGTCTTTTCTTTTTCTGGCTTTCTTTTTCTCTTCTCTGCCTTTTCTCAGTGAGTCGGATCTGCATATACCGGCATATCCGGATACTTTTTACGAAGCTCACGGAGCTTTTCCACAGGCACAGCCTCGCCTTCATGTCTTCCACAGCGCGGGCACACCTCGTCGATCACTCCCGTATAACCGCATACCGGATCTCTGTCTACCGGATGGTTTACGGAACCGTATCCTACTCCCGCCTCCTTCATACAGCGGATCACTGCCTCAAAGGCTTCCGGATTTTTCGACGTATCCCCGTCAAGCTCCACATAGCTGATATGCCCTGCGTTCGTAAGCGCATGGTAGGGAGCCTCCAGACGAATCTTGTCAAAGGCGCGGATCGGATAATATACAGGCACATGGAAGGAATTTGTGTAGTATTCCCGATCCGTAATGCCCGGAATCTCTCCGAAACGTTTTTTGTCTATACGGACAAAGCGTCCGGAAAGTCCCTCTGCCGGAGTAGCAAGAAGCGTGAAATTAAGACCTGTCTCCTCTGATTTCTCATCCATCCTGCGGCGCATATGACCTATGATTTCCAGTCCAAGCTTCTGGCTTTCGGGGCTTTCGCCGTGATGTTTTCCCGTCAGGGCTACCAGCGTCTCCGCAAGACCTATAAAGCCTACGCTCAGAGTTCCGTGCTTTAATACCTCCGCCACGGAATCATCCACGTCAAGCTTCTCCGAATCGAGCCAGATTCCCTGTCCCATGAGGAAGGGGTAATTGCGCACCTTCTTGGTACACTGAACGGCAAAGCGGTGCAGAAGCTGGCGGCATGCAAGATCGATACATTTGTCAAGCCGCTCGTAAAAGGCTTCCAGACTACCGTGCGCCTTAATTCCGATTCTCGGAAGATTGATTGACACAAAGCTTAAATTGCCGCGTCCGCATGTAATCTCCCGGGACGGATCGTAATGATTGCCCATAACGCGCGTCCTGCAGCCCATGTAAGCGACCTCGGTATTGTAATCGCCTTCCTTATAATAAGCAAGATTGAACGGAGCGTCCAGAAAACTGAAATTCGGAAACAGCCGCTTTGCAGAGGTACGGACTGCGAGGCGGAACAAATCGTAATTCGGATCGCCCGGATTATAATTCACGCCTTCCTTTACCTTGAAAATCTGTACCGGGAAAATAGGAGTCTCGCCGTTTCCAAGACCTGCGTCTGTGGCAAGCAGAAGATTTCTGATGACCATCCTGCCCTCCGGAGAACAGTCTGTTCCATAATTCACAGAGCTGAACGGAACCTGTGCACCCGCCCTTGAATTCATGGTATTCAGGTTGTGAATCAGCGCCTCCATCGCCTGATACGTCTCTTCCTCCGTCTCGCGAAGCGCCATCTCTACCGCGCACTTGTGCGCCTTCTTTACATCTTCCGCAAGAAGAAGGCGATCGCCGCAGAGATTCTCGCCTCCGCCGACCCACTCCTCAAGCTTCGCCTCGTAAACCTCCGGTTCTCCCATACGAACGTCTTTTCCAAGGGCATTCTTCAGAGTATCTGTAAACTCCGAAGCCGCTTCCTGCGTCAGATCGAACTTTACTCTTACATACTTTCCCATGGCTTTGAAATATTCCTTCCGGAAGCTTCGCGCCACTCCCTGCGCCATCGCGTAATCAAAGTTCGGAACAGACTGTCCGCCGTGCATCTCATTCTGATTTGCCTGTATCGCGATACAGGCAAGCGCCGAATAGCTCTTGATGGAATTCGGCTCACGGATGTATCCGTGTCCTGTACAGAAGCCGTCTTTGAAAAGCTTAATCAAATCTATCTGACAGCAGGTCTCTGTAAGCATATAAAAATCTTTGTCATGGATGTGAATATCGCCGTTAATATGCGCCGCCGCAATATCTTTGGGAAGAATATAATTGTCTACAAAATAGTTGGCGCCCTCTGAACCGTACTTTAACATGGTTCCCATCGCCGTATCCGCGTCAATATTGGCATTCTCGCGCTTCATATCCGCATCGGCGGCACTGCTGAACGTAAGCTCCTGATATATTTTTACCAGATCCGCTTCCGACTTGCGCACCTTCGTATGCTCCGCACGATAGAGGATGTAAGCCTTCGCTGTCTTTGCAAAGCCGCCGGCAATCAGTTTCTCTTCCACGATATCCTGCACCTGCTCCACATGAGGAGTCTTGCCCTTCGGTATCGCCTCGATGACCTCATCGACCAGCTGCTGAAACTGCATCGGCGAAATCGCCTCTACCTGCGCGGCTTCGTTCGCCTTTCTGATGGCGTCGCGAATCTTCTGCGCATCAAAAGGCACAGGCTCTCCGTTCCGCTTTTTAATCACCTCCGGCCATACGGCCATATTCTTTCCATCCATACAAATACCTCCCTGCGATACAATATATAGTATATGTTTATATTCGCTATACTATATAAGCTATCACAGGGAGGAGTAAAATGCAATAGAATTCTTAATATTATTTTGCCATCCTGTAAATCTCTTCCATATCTTTGCGTCCAAGCTTCTCGATACCGCCTATTGTGCGCGTCTCCTGAAAACTGCACTTATAAGCCAGCTCAGAAATTTCTTCCTCGTTCGGATCGATTCCCAGCTCACGAAGGCTTGTCGGCATATGGATCGAGCGGAAGAACGCCTCCATCGCCTCAATTCCTTCCAGAACCGTCTTCTCCGGTTCCGCATAATCATAAGGGATGTCCAGGACGTCCACCATCAGCTTCGCAAATCGATTGACGTCAGACTTATAGACATAACGCGCCCAGCTTCCCCAGACAGCCGCAAGGCCCGCTCCATGAGCCACGTCAAACATACCTCCAAGCTCATGCTCCAGCTGGTGGCATGCCCAGTCGCCGTCGCGTCCGCAGCCCGTAAGACCGTTGTGGGAAAGGCTTCCCGCCCACATGACCTCAGCCCGCGCATCGTAATCCTGCGGATTCTTCAAAAGCCGTTTCGCCGCGCGCATCACCGTCTTCAGAACACTCACTGCCAGGCAGTCTGTAAGAAAAGTATCCTGTTCATGAGAAAACCAGCGTTCCATCGTATGCATCATAATATCCACACAGCCGCTCATCGTCTGATACTCGGGAAGCGTATAGGTAAGCTCCGGATTCATCACCGCAAAACGCGGACGTCCCAGATCGCTGTTGCAGCCTCGTTTCAGCCAGCCTTCCTCATTCGTAATAACAGAGGAATTGCTCATCTCACTTCCCGTCGCCGCAAGCGTCAGCACCACGCCCACAGGAACAGCGTCCTTCGGAACTTCTTTTTTCAGATAGAAATCCCATACGTCTCCGTCGTATTTCAGTCCGTATGCAATCGCCTTGGCAGAATCAATGGCGCTTCCGCCTCCTACGGCAAGAACAAAATCAACGCCCTCCTTTTTTCCCAGCTCAATTCCTTCATACACGAGAGAAAGACGGGGATTCGGAACGGCTCCGCCCAGCTCTGTAAAGGCGATTCCCTCTTCCTTCAAGGAAGCCAGCACACGGTCAAGAAGACCGGAACGCTTCACACTTCCGCTTCCATAGTGAACAAGAACCTTCGTCCCGCCCTGCTCTTTTACAAGTCTGCCCGTTTTCAGCTCCGTATCTTTTCCAAAAACGACCTTTGTCGGGGTATAATACGAAAAATTTTTCATTTCTACTCTTCCTCCTTCTGCGCCGGACGCTCACATACGGCGCTGTCTGACTTCTATTTTATACAGATTTTCCGGAAGTTTCAACGATCAAAAAGGCGGTTCTCTCAAAAAGAAAACCGCCACTCTGCCTGTATCCTCTTCGTCAGGTTGTAATATAAGTATTGTATCCCTTCTGGCGCACCTCGCGCTCCATCGCAATCGCGTTGCTCAGGCGCACAAAAGCTCCCACCTGCACCTTGTAAAGTCCGTCCTGATAAATGATATATGCAGGAAATCCGTCGTTTTCCAGAAGATTCAGAAGATTATCCGCATTCTGACGTTCCCGAAAGGCTCCTGCCTGCACTCTGTAAAGCTCCTGTTCCGGATCGCCGCCCTCAGGCATCTGCGGGCAGATCGGACAGGGCCGCCCTATATTTCCCGTTCCATTTTCAATTTCATTTCCCATCATATTTCCTCCTCCCGCCTCCGACGCCTTTTCCAGCGTTTCCATGATACCGTCGGCAATCGCCTGCGCCATCGCCTGAAATCTTGAATCAAAAAGCTGATTATCCTTTTCGCTGTCGATAAATCCTGCCTCCACAAGAACAGCCGGCATCTGCGTACTGTTCAGTACCACCAAATTCGGACGGATGCTGATTCCCGCATTCCGAAATCCCAGCTTTTCAAGGTTTGCGTTGATATTCTGCGCCAGCTCCTTTTTTATCCCGTTTTCATCATAAATCAGGGTCTGGATTCCCGAATATTTCCCGGGATACTCCGACGCATTTCTATGAATAGAAACAAACAAATCTGCCCCTTCTTCATTGGCAATAGCCGCTTTCTGCCCCACCGACTGCGTTACGTCGGAGGTTCTCGTATAGATCACGTCATATCCGTTCGTCTCCAGGATTCTGCCGACCGCCATAGCCAGACGCAGCGCGTCGTCGCTCTCTCTGCGCCCCTGATACTGGGCGCCGGGGTTGCTTCCTCCATGTCCGGCGTCGATTACTATCTTTTCTGCCATATTCTCTCCTTGTCTTCCCAAAGTATCTTATTCATAAGTAAGATATGCAGGGAACTAAGACTTGTGAAAAAAAATAAACTGGTGTATGATTAGCATGCCGGACGCAGGATTCTGCTCCGGAGAAAGGAAACTTATTCTTATGAAGCCAAAATGTGCTGTGATTACCGGAGCGTCGCGGGGAATCGGCGCCGCTGCCGCTGAAAAATTTGCATCTGAGGGCTGGAACCTCGCTCTGTCCTGTCTTCATTCGGAGGAAAAGCTGAACAGGCTTGCCGCGCGTCTCCATGAGGAGTACGGTGTTTCCTGTCTGACTTTTTCGGGAGATATGGGCGACGAGACAGATGTTCAGGAATTTTTCCGCCGGACGCAGGAGCGTTTTCAGGGCGCCGACGTTCTGATTAATAATGCAGGAATCTCTCATGTGGGGCTTCTTGGCGATCTTTCGCTGGAGGACTGGAACCGGGTGCTCCGCACCAATACAACCTCTGTGTTTCTGTGTACGAAGGCAGCCCTTCCCTTCATGCTTCATCAAAAAAGTGGCTGCATTCTCAACGTTTCTTCCGTATGGGGCTGTGTCGGCGCTTCCTGCGAGGCTGCCTATTCCGCATCCAAGGGCGCGGTCAACGCTCTGACTCAGGCTCTTGCCAAAGAACTTGCCCCAAGCGGCATCACGGTCAACGCTGTCGCCTGCGGAGCTATTGACACAGACATGAACGCCTGCTTTTCTGATGAGGAAAAGGAAGATATCGCCGCGGAAATTCCTGCCGGACGCTTCGGCTTCCCCTCCGAGGCGGCTTCGCTTCTTTATTCCCTTGCAGAGCAGTCCCCCTATCTGACCGGTCAGGTTATACGGCTGGACGGCGGCTGGATCTGAAACGCGTTTCACCATTTACTACTGAGGAGAATTTTTATGAAAATTATTAAACAATTCGGTATTATTTTTTCCATCTGCTGGATCAGTACCCTGATTGAGCATCTTCTACCCTTTTCTTTCCCTGCCAGTGTCATCGGTATGATTCTGCTTTTTATCTGTCTGCTGACGGGAATTTTAAAAATAGACCATATCCGCGAGAAGTCTGACTTTCTTCTTGCAAATATGGCGTTTTTCTTTATCCCTGCCGGAGTAAACGTTATCAATTATTTGGATATTCTGAAAGCCAACTGGATTCCGCTGCTTCTGATCTGTATTCTTACAACTATCATCACTTTTGCGGCGACTACTTACAGCGTTCGTCTGACCATGCGCCTTCTTGCGCGCAGAAAAGGAGGCTGCCATGAATAATTCTCTGTATGAGGTCTTCGCCTCCCCCTATTTCGGCATCGCGCTGAGCGTTTTTGCTTTTTTCATCGGCGTAAGGCTTCAGAAGCGTCTGAAATCTGTACTCTGCAATCCTCTTCTGATTGCAATTCTGCTGATTTCCGCGCTGCTTCTGATTTTTGATATTCCCTACGAAAGCTACAACGAAGGCGGAGCCATCATCAATATGTTTCTTGCTCCTGCCACAGCCTGCCTTGCCGTGTCGATCTATACAAAGCTTCAAATTTTAAAGGAAAACTGGCTGCCCATCGTTGTGGGCTGTACCGTCGGCTCCCTCACTTCCATGGGAAGCGTCTGGCTTCTCTGCCGCCTTTTCGGTCTTGATGAAGCCATGACTGCCTCTCTTATTCCCAAGTCCATTACCACCCCCATAGCTGTGGAGGTCTGCCAGTCTCAGGGAGGCATCGTTCCCGTCACTGTCATCGCCGTCATTTTTACAGGGATTCTGGGAAGTATCCTTGCTCCGTTCCTGATTCGTCTTTTCCGTGTAAAGGACTCCGTGACAGCGGGTCTTGCCATCGGCGCATGCAGCCATGCGGTAGGTACTTCCCGTGCGCTGGAGCTTGGAGAGACAGAGGGCGCCATGAGCGGTCTTGCTATCGGCGTCTGCGGTATTATCACCGTTCTGGTGTCTATGATTCTTTTATAATTTCTGATTTTTGCAGCAATCTGTTCTTTTCTGAAAAAGAGCCGGACGGGCAGTATTTACTGTCCCGTAACCGGCTCTCCGTAATTTCGTATAATAATTTCTTTTCCTCTGCGCTTCTTCGGATCGGAATTTATCGCCCGGCGCACATCGATCTCTTCCATCAAGAAGCCGTCATACAGTTCCCGAATCAGCTCCGTATTATGATTGGTCAGCATACAGGATACGCCCTGCTCTGTCAGCCTGCGAAAAAGAGACGCCAGTCTCCGGTGCTCTTCCTCTGTAAACCCTTCCTTCGTATAAGAATCAAAAGAAGAGGGATTCAGCGGCGCATAAGGGCTGTCAAAATATACAAAATCTCCCTTTTTCACTTTTTCAAGAGACGCCTCAAAGTCCTGACAGGTAATCTCTACAGACTTCAGAAAAGAGGAAATCCGGCGGATATTTTCCATATCCATGGAGCGCACCATCGTTTTCTGATTCCAGGGCACATTAAACTGCCCCTTGGTATTCACACGGTATAAACCGTTAAAACAGTGCTTGTTCAGATAAATGAAAAGCGCAGCCATCTCTGCATCGTAATCTTTCAGCTTCAGCTTCTCATTATAGCGTTCTCTCATTTCGTAATAAAATTCCTTTGTGCAGGTCACCTGATCCATCGAATCCAGCAGCACAAGCAGGGTGTCAAGATGATCCCTGATTTCCGTATAAGTATGTATCAGCTCCTGATTGATGTCGTTGATAACCGCCTTTTCCGGATCCAGAAAGAGTACAAGCGCTCCTCCTCCGACAAACGGCTCATAGT
>CAUWNO010000072.1:0-10965 GCA_963559965.1 uncultured Lachnospiraceae bacterium
CCATCAAAAGCATTAATCCGACGAAATGAATCATCCCCTCTTTCTCCGGATCAATTCTCTTTCCTCCCCGTATCACTTCCAGAAGAAGAAACACCAGGCGTCCTCCGTCAAGCGCCGGAAGGGGGAGAAGGTTCATAACGCCCAGGTTTGCGGAAAGAAGGATAGAAATATAAAGCATATTCAGCCAGACATAATACGCTCCGTCCTCCCTGCTTTCCTCATACGTATCGCCTATGGCATTCACGATACCGACCGGACCTGAGATATCATCCGCTCCCACCTGTCCGCTCACAAGCATTTCCAGGCTCTTAAGCACAGTAGAAATCCAGTATTTCACCTCGTAGGCGCTGTATTTTACCGTATCCAGCACATTTCCCTTCATCTGAACGCCGGAGCCTCGAAAGCCCAGAAGCCAGCTTCCGTCCTCATGCTGCTTCGGTTCCAGAACAGCCGTGTTCTGCCGTCCGTTCCTTTCATATACTACCGTCACAGCTTCGCCCTGATGCATCTGCACATAGAGGCTGACCTCCCGGTAAATATGAGTCTTCGTGCCGTTCATGCTCACAATTCTGTCTCCCGGACGCATCCCTGCCTCCGCAGCCGGATAACCCTCCATCACATCAAAAAGAATCGGAGCGTCATAGCCGATACTGCCGATAACAATTAAAGACAGAATAAATGCAAGAATAAAATTGAACACAGGACCTGCCGCAACCACAGAGATTCTCGTCCAGACCGACTTTTTTCCGAAAGCATTCTCATCGTCGCTCTCCTCATCCTCTCCTGCCATGATACAGGAGCCTCCGAAAGGAAGAAGCTTCCACGAATACCGCGTCTCACCAATCTGCCTGCTCAGAATTCTCGGTCCCATACCAAGTGAAAACTCTGTCACTGTGATCCCGCCCCACTTTGCCAGCAGAAAATGACCCAGCTCATGAAAAATAACGATCAGGCTGAAAATCAAAAGTGCAATTATTATTTTCAAGCTACCACCTGCTTTCGATAAATTCGTATACCGCCTTCTCCGTCTCGAGAATTTCTTCTACCGACGGATGCTCCACTACAGAGTGTGCCTCCATACTTGCCTGAATAATCTCCGGAATCTCAAGATAACCTATCTTGCGGTCAAGGAACTTTCCTACTGCCCGTTCATTGGCGGCATTGTAAACCGTAGGCATGGAGCCTCCTGCCGCCGCAGCCTCAAAAGCCAGACGAAGACCGGTGAAGGTCTCCATATCGGGTTTTTCAAACGTAATCTGCGACAGAGCGGCAAAATCAAGACGGTCTCCCGGCAGATACCGCCTTTCCGGATAATAAAGCGCATACTGTATCGGAAGCTTCATATCCGGCGTTCCAAGCTGCGCGATGACAGCTCCGTCGTCAAATTCTACCATAGAGTGAATGATGCTTTTGGGCTGCACCACAATCTGGATATTCTCCGGCTCTACGCCAAACAGCCACTTCGCCTCCATCATCTCCAGTCCCTTATTTACAAGTGTCGAGGAATCAATCGTAATCTTCCTGCCCATAGCCCAGTTGGGATGCTTCAGAGCGTCCTCCACCTGAATATTTTCCAGATCTTTTCTCTTCTTTCCGCGGAAGGGACCGCCTGACGCCGTCAGAAGAATCTTCTTCAAAGAGCCTCTGGACTCGCCGTTCAGGCACTGGAAAATAGCGCTGTGCTCGCTGTCTACAGGAAGAATCTTCACTCCCTTTCTCTCTGCCAGCGGTATTATTATATGCCCTGCTGTAACCAATGTTTCCTTATTTGCCAGAGCAATATCCTTTCCTGCTTCCATCGCTACAATCGTCGGTACAATACCAATCATTCCCACGATCGCTGTAACGACAATCTCCGCTTCCGGAACAGTGCAGACTTCCACCAGTCCGTCCATGCCGGAAACGACACGCACGCCGAGATCTTTTACACGCTCCCGCAGCTCTTTCGCCTTCTCTTCCTCCCAGACAGCCGCAACGAGGGGTCTGAACTCCCGAATCTGCTCCTCCAGCTTTTTGA
Source organism: uncultured Lachnospiraceae bacterium (assembly GCA_963559965.1). Lineage (GTDB taxonomy): Bacteria > Bacillota > Clostridia > Lachnospirales > Lachnospiraceae > Laedolimicola. Next base: position 2,018 of record CAUWNO010000072.1, read on the forward strand.
TATTAGAGCCTGCTGCCAGAGATACTATCTGCAAATCTCCATTGTATCTGGCTACCTCCAGGGTCTGCGTTCCTATAGAGCCTGTGGAGCCGAGAACCGCTACCTTTTTCATCAGATATCTTTCTCCTTTATCTCAAAAACATGTATGTCAGCGCATAAATAATAGGCGCTGTGAAAATTACGCTGTCAAATCTGTCGAGGATTCCTCCGTGTCCGGGAATCAAATGACCGTAATCCTTAATATCATGGTTCCGTTTGATTGCCGAAGCAGCCAGATCTCCAACCTGAGAGACCACTCCTCCTACGGCGCACAAAAGCGCGCAGCCGCCCCGGTCCAATGAAAAGATGCTTCCGTAAATAAAGCCAATGAGAGCTGCTCCTGCGATTCCGCCGATTCCGCCCTCCACAGACTTCTTGGGACTTAGGACAGGCGCCATCTTATGCTTTCCTATGAGCATACCCACCGCATAAGCGCAGGTATCGCAGCCCCAGGAACAGATAAAAATCAGGAAATAGGCGAGCGCCGTATCTTCCCCGTCTATCGGAAGCATACGCGTCTGATAGAGGAAAGAAAGCATAACCGGCACATAGAGAAAGCCGAAAAACGGCGTCATAATTTCTTCCGTCGTAAACTTCGGAAACGTAAACACGTAGACTGCCATAAGGCTGATCAAAAAGCCTGCCGTAAGAAGCGGTCCTGCCATCACAAGCGCCGTTCCGGTGTAAACGGTGATAAAATAAAGCGCCGTAAAAAGTATTCCCAGAATTCCGGGCAGCTTCTTCTCCAGCTTAAATACTTTCAGAAATTCCCAGTATCCAATCAGAGAAATCGCAAGAGTAAATGCGAAAAGCACCTGCCCGCCGGCAATTCCCGTAGCTATAATCACTGCAAGCAGCACGATTCCGCTGAGCAGTCTGACAAAAAATGATTTCATTTTGTTTTATTCCTCCCTGACTCCTCCATAGCGCCTGTCTCTCGCATTGTAGGCTTCTATGGCTTTTATGAGTTCTTCCTTTGTAAAATCAGGCCAGTGCACGTCGGCAAAATAAAATTCCGAGTAGGCAAGCTGCCAGAGCAGATAGTTGGAAAGACGCTGCTCTCCGCTTGTCCGGATCAGCAGATCCGGATCCGGAATACCTGCCGTGTCAAGATAACCCGAAAATGTCTCCTCTGTAATATCTTCTGTCTTCAGCTTTCCCGCATCCCGGTCCGCCGCCATTTTCCGCATCGCCCGTACCATCTCGTCTCTGCTTCCATAATTAATGGCAATCTGAAAATTCAATCCGTCATTTTCTGCGGAAGCCTGCTCCAACTCTTCGATTCTCTGACGGATATCCTCATCAAGCCCTGTCTTGTCTCCTATCACACGCACGCGCATATGATTTTTCTCCGCCGTCTTCAGACAGGTCTTCATATAATTGCGCAGAAGCTTCATCAGAGCGTCTACCTCATCCTGAGGTCTCTTCCAGTTTTCTGTAGAAAACGCATACACGGTAAGGTACTTAATCCCCATATTCCATGCTTCCCGGCAGATAGTTTCCACATTTTTGCTTCCCTGCGCGTGCCCGTAGTTCCGGGGCATTCCTTTTGCCTTTGCCCAGCGTCCGTTTCCATCCAGAATAATCGCCACATGCTGCGGTATCTTCATATATACTCCATTTCTCCGCCCCTCCCGGCGGAAGACTCTCTTATTCGTACAAGAAGACGGGCGCGCAAAGCCGTACCCGTCCCCCTCAGTGTGTCGTTTTTGTCAGGCGCTGTCTGCACGCCTTTTATACGGTAAGAATCTCCTTTGACTTTTCTTCTACCGCCTTGTCAATATCAGCGATATACTTATCCGTCATTTTCTGAATCTTTGTCTCCAGATCCTTCTGCTCGTCCTCAGAAATCTCGTTCGCCTTATTCTGCTTCTTAAACGCCTCGTTCGCATCGCGGCGGATATTTCTGACCGCTACCTTTGCAGCCTCGCCCTTCTTTTTGATATCCTTTACAAGCTCTTTTCTGCGCTCTTCTGTCAGCTCCGGAAATACAAGACGCACTACGCTTCCGTCATTGGAGGGCGTAATTCCCAGATCTGAAGTCATGATCGCCTTCTCAATCGCCTTAATCAGGCTCTTTTCCCACGGCTGAATCTGAAGCATCCGGGGCTCCGGCACAGAAATATTTCCCACCTGCTGCAGCGGTGTGGGCGTTCCGTAATAATCTACCTTAATCTTATCCAGCACATGCGGATTGGCGCGTCCTGCGCGAATAGAGGTAAAATCGCGAATCATCGCGTCATAGGATTTCGTCATTTTTTCCTCATATACTTTTAATTTTTCATCCATATTTTTGTCCTCCGCTTCCTTATTATTCTGTCTATACGGTAATCTTTGTTCCCGTAAAATTGCCGCGCACTGTATTTACAATGCTGTTCTCTTCCTCAAGCCCGAATACCAGCATGGGCATTTTGTTCTCCATACACATGATGGATGCCGTCAAATCCATTACCGCAAGCCGCTTGTCTACCACATCAGCGATAGAAATCTCCTCATACTTCACAGCCGCAGGGTTGGTCTTCGGATCGCTGTCATATACGCCGTCCACTGCCTTCGCAAGCAGAATCACGTCTGCCTCAATCTCAATCGCCCGAAGCGTAGTCGTCGTGTCAGTCGAGAAATACGGATGTCCCGTTCCGCCTGCAAAAAAGACCACCTCGCCTCTTTCCAGACATGCCACCGCTTCATCCTTCGTAAACAGCTTTGCAAAGCCGCCGCACAGGAAGGGCGTAAATACTTCCGTCTTCATACCTGCCGAGCGGAAAATCTCCGAAACATAAATACAGTTCATCACTGTGGCAAGCATTCCAATCTGATCCGCCTTCGTCCGATCCATATTTTCACTCGTACGGCCGCGCCAGAAATTTCCGCCTCCAATTACGATTCCAACCTGAATTCCGTCTTCCGTCAAAGCCTTTACCTGCTTTGCCACGCCGAGAACCGTAGTCTCGTCAAAGCCTGTATGCTTCTCGCCTGCCAGCGCTTCTCCGCTCAGTTTCAATAAAACTCGTTTCATAATACTCTCCGTTCCTTCTTATTCTGTATCCGTGTCTTTACTCAAGGCCTTCCAGGTAATTATCCAGAGCCGTCGTGTCCATCGAAATTGCAGAGGTGTCCGGTCTGGTCGCAAGATCATATACGGAATACCCCAGCCAGCATACCAGAGCAAGGGCAACGACTGCCGCGCAAAGCTTCATTACATTTTTACTGCGCTTCTCCTTTGCCAGAATCTGCTTCCGGTTCGCTTTTTCTTCTTTATAACGCTTTACTTTTTCCTGACTCATTTTCCAAATTCCTCTCTTACAGTTTCTGCGTCAGCGCACATACGGGCGGCATACTTTCCCCGCCTGCTGCGTCTGTATAAAAGTATAGCACAGATTTGTGAAAAAGTCATGAATATTTTCTGCCTTTTCACAAACTGTGCTTTTCTTCTTTTTTTATTCGCTTTTTCCCTCTTCTCCCCTCCCGGAGAAAAGATTTTTCCGCTATACTACGACAATCACGCCGCCGTCGCCTGCATACAGACTGCTCACTCCCGCTGTGTCGAGAATCAGCACATCCTTTACCTGCACCTTCTTAAGAAGCTCTTCCTTCACCGCCTGCGCTCTCTCCGGACAGTTGCAGTGCGAGATCGCCAGAAGCTTCTCCGAAGGATTGTGAATCTCTTCTGCCACATAATCTGTCATCTTTCTCAGAGCGCGGTTGATTCCCCTCGCCTGAGCCTTCTGGCAGATGGTTCCCTGGGGCGTCGATCCCATAACCGGCTTAATACTGAGCGCATTTGCCACAAAGGCTTTCAGATTGCTGAGACGGCCGTTTTTTCTGAGAGTCTCGAGAGATTCCAGGACAAAATATGTCTTCTGATCCTCAATATAGGCATTCACCTTTTCAATGACCTCTTCAAAACTCATTCCCGCATCTTCACACTCTTTAATCTTCAAAGCTATAAGAGTTTCTCCCACAGACGCCGAACAGGAATTAAAAATATGAATATTCTTTTTTCCCTTTTCCTCAAAGTAGAGATTCTTTCCAAGCTCCGCGCTGTTGTAAGAGCCGCTCAGCTCTGCTGAAAGCGTCACTGCATAGACATTCTCTGCATCGCAGGTATATGCCTCCATATAGCGCTGCGGAGACGGGCAGGATGATTTCGGACAGTTCGGGCTTGCCGCAACTCTCTTAAGAAAATCTGCCTGATCAAAGGTCGCGTCATCCACAACCTGATAACCGTCTATATCCAGTACCAGCGGTACGCTCTCAAAATGTCCGTCGCTCTTACAGCTCTCGGGCAGTTCGCCGCAGCTGTCTACAATAATCTTATAGCTCATAACTCTCCTCCGGATAATTTCTCGACTACAAAATGTAGTTTTTAATACTATATAAGATAGTAGCACACTGCCCGACGCTTTTCAAGAGCTTTTATCAATTCAGACTGTAAAAAGCTTTCACTGCCCTCACAAGGCTTTCCTGATCGGATGTTCCCATAAGCTCACGGCTGGAATGCATCGCCAAAAGCGGCACGCCGATATCTACAGTCTTTACCGGAAGGAAGGCAGAGGCGATAGAACCGAGCGTACTTCCGCTTGTTCCGTCCGAGCGGTTCACAAATTTCTGGAACGGAATGTTCTGTGACTCGCAGATCTGCTGTATGACAGCAACCGCCTCGCAGTCTGTCGCATAGGACTGTGTGCTTGATTCTTTGATACAGATGCCTTTTCCCAGAATATTCTTATTCGTCGGATCATTTTTGTCCGCATAGTTCGGATGAAGGGCGTGACCTACGTCTACGGACAGAAGCATACTGTCGGAAAAAGTCTCCAGAAACTTTTCCCTTCCTCTTCCAAAAGACAGAAGAATCCGTTCCAGAACGGAAGAAAGAAAGACGGAGCCTGCTCCCTGCTTCGTGGAGCTTCCTATCTCTTCGTGATCAAAAAAGACTGCCACATTCACGCCGTCTTCCCTCTCTCCTTCCAGAAGAGCCGTCGTCACAGCCTGAACACTTGTCAGATTATCAAGACGCGGAGAAGAGATAAACTCATCGTTCATACCGAGAAAATCTCCCGTATCCGTATTATAAAGTCCAAGCTCATATTCCAGAATGTCCTCTTTTTCCACACGAAGCTCTCCCGCCAGATAGTCAAGGAAAAACGCCTCCTCCTCTTCCCCTTCTCCCAGTCCGACAACGGGAAGCATATCTTTCTGTTTATTAAGCTCCACTCCCTTATTCACCTCGCGGTTTATATGAATCGCCAGATTGGGAATCGTAAGAAACGGCTTCTTAAAATCCACATACCGTATCTCCGGATGAAATACATCCTCGCTTCTTAAAGCCACCCGTCCCGCTGCCGACAAAGGTCTGTCAAGCCATGTGTTCAGAATCGCGCCGCCGTATACCTCCGCGTTAAGCTGCCTGTAGCCCTCTTTTTTCATCTCCGGTCTTGTCTTGATTCGAAGTCCCGGAAAATCTGTGTGAGCAGCTGCTATCCGGAACGAATCTCCGTAAACAAAATTTTTCCCCAGAGTAAACGCCGCAAGGCTTGAGCCGTTATGTATAAAATAATATTTCCCGCCGTTCTCCAGATTCCAGTCACGTCCAAATTCAAGTTTCCGGAAGCCTGCCTCCAAAAGCTGGCGCTCCACTCCTGCCGTTACATGAAAGGGAGAAGTTCCCTCCTCCACCAGCTGAAGCAGCTTCTCTGCATGTTCTGTCTTATTCATATTCCATCCGCATCAGTCCTCGCTGATGCTTTCCTCCTTCCTGCTGTCCTAAGCAGTTACTTTTCATCTTAAACCAAGTATACAATGAATTGCTTTCCGGCGCAATTCCATGTATACTTAGAAACAAACTTATATTTAGAAATAAATCAGACAAGGAGGCTCCTATGATTTCATTTCAGATTCAGGATATCAAAGACTTTATGAATAAGCTCCTGCTCTCTCAGACCTTCGACGCGTTTCTCGTCGTACAGGGCAGTGTCGTCACTTACAATACCTTCCACATTGACGGACATCTTCATCCTGATTTCTACACAAAAGAAGAGCAGGAGGAACTCCGTCTTTCTGAACGGCGCTTCTCCCGCTGGCAGGAGCTGCGCCCCTTCTGTTTTGATCTCATCAAAGGAAAGCGCACTCCTCTCGCTTTTCAGTTTACCTTTCAGCTTTCTCCGTTGAATACAGAAAAGCTCCTTTCCCAGACCGGAACGGTATTTTCCCCCGACGACGTCAATGGTCTGCATCTGAATATCCGCTATGAAGAGACCCGTCTTGTCTGCACCACCGCCGTATCCCTGAACCTTTTTACTCTGGACAAATCTCTGGAACATGCCTGGGATCAGATGGTTCAGAAATTCTTTCTGAAACAAAACATCGGATTTTCTCTTCTGTAGCTGCTCCTGCGGCAGCTACTCTTCAGAAGGCGCAGGCTGCTCCAGAGTAAAATGAAGCACGTCGTCTTTCAGAAATGTATTCATATTATAAAGAAACAACACGTCTGTAAATCCATACTGCTTTAGAAGCTCTTCCAGATTTCCGTAATAATAACGCGGATCTATCATCACAATCTCCCGGAACTGCGAAGTAAGAAACGGTACGAAGCAGTTTGCATAGGAATCCTTGACAAGCAGAAGCTTTCTATCGCTGTCCGCAAGCGTCCGTATCTCGGCAATCGGATGATTTCCATTCATAAAAATCCCATATTTGTCTTTTGTCTTAAGCTTTTCCGGCTCATAGAGGGTCGTCGATTTTTCCTGCTCCTGAGTGTACGTCACCACAAGCTCTGTCTGCTCCTGCTGCCAGAAAATCTGTATCTCGTCAGCAGGAACATGATAACCGCTCCTGGACGCCAGCGTCCCCTCAAAGCTGTCCGAAGCCTTATAAAGCGGCGGCTCTCCCGATACCGGAGCAAGCCCCATAACCTCCGCCGCCTTTTCATAGGCATACCAGGCGCCCAGCGTCGTCCAGTGATGATCGGTCCGATAATAAATATATTCCTCTCTGTGCTCCCGAAGTGCGTCTAAGACAGGAATCTCTTTCACTGCTCCGTTCAGATACCTGCTGATTTCTTCAAGCTGTTCCCTCTGGTTTTCAACCGGAGCAAAGGGCGGAAGACCTTCCGGGCGGACTCCCGCCGCGTCAGACGCAAGCAGCAAATATACCGGAAGCTCCGGATGACGAAGCGCAAACCCGGAAAGAGCGTCAAGATTTTCCCATGTATGCTCCTGAAGCTTCTCCGGCTTTTCATAAAGCGTTCTTTCTCTTCCCAGAAACACGCCTCCCGACTCCCTGCTTCCCCGCAGCCAGTCTGCCGCCGTCCGAATCTGAATAAATCCGTCCCGGAATACAAACTGATCCGTCTGATACCGCTCAAAACTGCTCATAAGCCTTCCATCCAGTACGGATGCCACCTGCCATACGGGCTTTTGCTCCAGCATACGGTTCTCTGTCTCCGAAAAGCTTCTGTCTTTATGAAAAAAATTTAAAATTCCAAATCCAAACAGGAAAAGAACGAAAAACGCTCCCAGCCGGGCGCGCGGCGATCCCTTTCCCCGCCGTTCTTCTTTTTTCATCTTCTGCTCCTCTCAAAACCGAAAATATAAAAACGGATTATAGGTGTCGTGAATCAGGTATGCCGTCGACAAAAACAGGAGAACGAAACAGGCAGCGGCAAGAATTTTTTTCATGCTTTTCTGCTTCCACAAAATCCTGCTTATACGTTCCGGAAGCGGCGTAGAACAAATCCACGAAACAGCAAACAAAATGAGCGACGCCAGAAGATAATACATTCCCGCCCTGTCTGTCACAGGCTGCCCTCCTCTTCCAAACATCGCCTGAAGATACGCAGCCGCTCCCGATAAAGTGGGACTGAAGAAAAACACCCATCCTGTCACAACCATAAACATCGTATAAACAGTTCCCAGAACAGGCAGCCTGTCTGTCGCTCCCCGGAACACATATTTTTCCACAATCAGAATCACTCCGTAGTACAGACCCCAGACTACAAAATTCCAGCTTGCCCCGTGCCAAAGCCCCGTCAGCGTCCAGACAATCAGAAGATTCACAATATGGCGAAGCACGCCGACCCTGTTTCCTCCCAGAGGAATATAGACATATTCCCGAAACCAGGAACCAAGGGAAATATGCCAGCGTCTCCAGAATTCCGTTACGCTGCGCGAGCAGTAGGGATGACGGAAATTCTCCCGAAACCGGAAGCCGAACATTCTTCCAAGCCCCACCGCCATATCAGAATATCCGCTGAAATCGAAGTATATCTGAAAAGTGAAGGCGGCAGCCCCCACCCACGCCGACAGAACAGAAAGAGACGGAAGTCCTGTAACCGCCTCGTAGACAGCTCCAAGGTTATTGGCAAGAAGAACCTTTTTCGCCAGTCCTCTGATAAAGTATTCCGTTCCTTCTCCGAACGCCTCCCACGATTCCGTCCTCTTTTTCAGCTGCAGATCAATGTCCGCATACTGAACAATCGGTCCTGCCACAAGCTGAGGAAACATGGAAATATAGAGTCCGAAGGAAAGAAGATTCGTCTGACGGCACGCCTTCCCCCTGTAAACATCCGCCAGATAGGAAATAGACTGAAACGTATAAAAGGACAGCCCTATCGGAAGACTCAGTTCAAGCTTCGGAAGCACGACAGGCAGAAGCTGTTCCAGATTCTCTGCCAGAAATCCGTAATACTTGAAAAACCCCAGAAGGAAGAGATTGACTGCCGTTCCAAGAATCAGGCTTCCCTTCCCCGTTCTTCCCTTTTCCTTCTGTCTTGCTATGTCCAGTCCCATAATATAATTGAACAGAATACTGTATACCATCAAAATCAGATATACCGGCTCTCCCCAGGCATAAAAGAAGAGGCTTGCCACAAGCAAAATAAAATTGCGCAGCCTGACCGGAGCCAGATAATA
>CAUWNO010000073.1:0-10911 GCA_963559965.1 uncultured Lachnospiraceae bacterium
TCCTTCTAATGTTAGTCTGATACCCGAAGAGCGGAAGCGTATTATATTTTTATATAGTACGCTTCCGCTCTTTTTTTATGAAACGGAGGTATAAAAGTCATGAAAACGCAATTTTCTATGCAGAAATTAAAACAATTTGCAGTTCAATTTACCTGGGAACTGATAGGAAGTATCTTTATCGCTGCCGGTATTTACAATTTTGCTGTACAGGCAAAATTTCCGATGACGGGATTTTCCGGTATTTCCATTATTTTATACCGACTGCTGAATGTGCCAATCGGACTTTCAACCATTATACTGAATATCCCGCTGGCTATTATCTGTTATCGGCTCCTTGGAAAGAAATTCTTTGTCAGCTCTTTGCGGTGCATGGTTCTTTCTTCTTTGATCATTGACTATGTAGCGCCGCTGTTTCCGGTATATGAAGGAGACCGCTTGTTAGCAGCTCTTTGTACTGGTGTATTCGGTGGTATCGGATATGCACTGATTTATTCTAAAAACTCTTCTACCGGCGGATCAGACTTTATTATTATGGCAGTGAAGGCAATCAAACCGCATTTATCTCTTGGCAAAATTGCATTTTGGTCTGATGTCGGAATCATCCTGGTCGGCGGAATCTTATTCCAGGATATAGACGGCATCATTTACGGAATGGTTGTAAACTTTATTTTTGCTGTTGCGGTGGATAAATTAATGTATGGAATTAATGCCGGAAAGCTTGCGCTGATCGTCACAGAACACGGCGCTCAGATTTGTGAAGTGATAGATGAATGCTGCCAGCGCGGAACTACCATTTTAAATGGTCAGGGCGGATATAAAGGAGAAGAAAAACAGGTGGTTATGTGTGCCTGCAGCAACAAAGAAATGTTCCATGTACAGCAGGCTGTAAAAGCGGCAGATCCGGATTCTTTTTTAATCGTACTCGAATCTAATGAAGTTCATGGGGAGGGCTTTAAGATGGTACAGATTGGGGAAGAGGCGAACTGATCTCATTCTCTTAAAACAAATCGCTATGCGAACCTGTCCGTGTGAGATATAAAATCAGCTCGTCCCCGTCCACCTCGTAGATCAACAGCCAATCTGGAGTAATATGGCATTCGCGGCATCCCGCATAATCTCCAAAAAGCTGGTGATCTCTGTTCTTCTCTGGCAACCGCTCTCCCTCCGCCAGCTTTTTAATAATATCCGTCAGCAAAGAAATATCAAACCCTCGCTTTTTTATGCGCTTCAAATCTTTTTGAAATTTTGTGGTTGGTCTTACCTTATACATCAGCAAGCAGCTCCTCCATCATCTGATCAACATCGGAATAGGTCTTACCAGAACCCGGATTTTCCTTCATTCTCTTTACTTCCTGGATTGCTTCGACAGTTTCTGCATTTGGTACGTCACCGCTGATTTCAAAGGGTATTCTATACTCTCGCACCGCCTTACGTGCAAAGACATTGAATGCCGTTGACATTGTCATTCCCATATCTGAGCAGAATGCCTCAAATTGCTTCTTCAAATCTGCGTCCATACGAATATTAATATTTGTATTTGCCATATCTGACAACTCCTTTCTTTTTATTATATTCATTGTATGTTTTTTTATTTACAATGTCAATACAATTCTCTATCCCCGATCTTTAAGCAGTATACTGAAACATCAGTCACCGTTACCATTTATATAAAATTTTTCCGATAAACCGAAAACTTTTTACTTACTCATTACAATATATAAGTGTAAGGGTAAATCCTTATAGGTCGACTTATAAGAAAAAAAGAAAAAGGATAACACACTATGAACGATTATGAAATGGAGCAGTTTGTCCTGAAGTATGGTCGTGATATTTTGCGGTTTTGCAGAATGACTGCCGGAGAATCAGAAACCGGAGACGAGTTGTATCAGGACACTATGCTGAAACTGGCGGAGAAGAAACAGATATTAAGATCCGATCAGAACACCAAAAGCTATGCGTTATCTATATCATTATTCCTCTGGAAAAACAAAAGAAGAAAACATAAGATCCGGGAAAAGCTGGTTCCACTTGACAGCATAGAAGCCTTAGAGGAAGATGGATGGCAATTCGCACATGACAGTTGTAGTGAATCGCCGGAACAGGAGCTGTTGAATCGGCACGAAATCTAGGAAGTGCAAAGAGTTGTTTCAGATCTGCCGGAAAAATACCGCTTGCCAATCCATTTATTTTACTCTGCAGATATGCAGATATCTGAGATTTCCCAGATGCTTCATATTCCGGAAGGAACAGTGAAAACACGGCTTAGAAAAGCAAAGAAGCTATTAAAAAGAGAATTGGAGGCATTAGGATATGACAGATGAAAAACTTGATCAGCTTTTAAAGCAAGCCCTTACTCCTGAAATTGACGACCGTGAACTAAAAATCAACAGACTGGAAGGGGAACGAAACATGAATCATTCAGAAAATAAAAAAAGCGGCGCAAAAACCTGGAGATATTTACCTGTAGCCGCAGCCTCAGCCGCAGTTTTTCTGCTTTCTTCAGCTACCGTATTTGCAGCATGGCATTATCTTTCGGCTAAAGATTTGGCAACAGAAAATGCAGATGAGCGTCTCGCACAGGAATTTGAACAGAATAACTGGCTGGATGAGCATGAAACGCAGACATACGGAGACTATGATATTACACTTTTAGGCGTCGTAACAGGCAATAAAATATCCGACCATCTTTCCAAGGATGATCAGGGAAATATTGACGGTGATAAAGCATATATTGCTGTTGCGATTTCACACGCAGACGGGAGTCCCATGCCAGACACACAGAGCGAGGAATTTGATTCTGCACAATTCTTTGTGTCGCCCTATATCAAAGGGCTTAATCCTGTGCAATATAACGCCTGTACACTGGGCGGAAGCTTTACCTGTTTTGTTTCCGAGGGAATACAGTACAGATTGCTTGAAACAGACAACGTGGAGTGTTTTGCTGATCGGGGAATCTATATTGGAGTATCGGAAGGAATGGCATATAACAGTCAGGCTTATCTTTATGATGAGACCAGCGGGGCTTTGAAGAGAAATGATTCCTTTGAAGGTGTAAACGCACTCTTTGTTTTACCAATCAATCCTGAAAAAGGCGACTCCGGGAAAGCAGAAAAAATCATAGAATCTATGGATAACTATGAACCGGGTGGAGAATACACAGAGGTTTTATCTGAGGCAGATCGCTGGGTAAACAGCATTTCAAATAAAAATATAGATACTAAAGCTGTTCCTGTAGAAAGCACAAGAAAAACAGTCAGTATGGAAAAGTTTATTACATCCGAATTCGGAGATGCGCCAGCGCCTGAAGGACTTGACCTGAAGGAAATTGTGATGAAAGAATATTTCCCAAATGGTACAGGCATGAGTGAAACGATGACAAAATATGCAACTACTATGGAAGACGCATGGGTGGAAACCTATACGCTCAACGAAGATGGAACGGTTACTTATCTGAGGTATGTACCGGAATAAATTCCAAGCACAGAATAGCATACAGATTAGCAAAACTTTTATATAAAAATTCTTTTACCCTTTTTTCTTAACCTATTCATCTAATGGAGTGATTACGTATTTACAAAGTGATTACGTATTTACAAAGTTACATGTTTACAATATACTTAATGAGTGGTATATTATAGATATAAAAAGGCACTACTGATAGTTGGTTAGTCCAAATTTAATAAAGTTACAAAAAAGTAACCGTATTCCTTTGGTCGGGGGCGGTTACTTTTTTGATTGATTTATATACGCAATCAAAATCGTTACAACAATACTAAGTATCATTAATACGATGGAGAGCATTTCAAAATCACTCATAAATCAAGCCCTCCTTTCCCAGATTTCCTGCAAGCAGAATTTCTATGTAATCAGAGGGTTCAGTCCTTGGCGGAATGGACATAGCCAACAGCACTATAATACAGTAGAGAGTGGCGCAAAACCATCAGATTAGATGATTTTGCGCCACGTGCTTTCCTTCTCAGAACTCAAATACAGCTACGCCGTATGCCGGAAGGGGATAGGCGATGGAATACGGAAGACCGTCGCATTCCTTTTTCACAGCTTTGTACACATCCGGCTTTTCCTTTCCGCTTCCGCCATAGGCAGCCGCGTCGCTGTCAAGAACAAGCCTGTACTGTTTCCGTCTCGGCACGCCCACTCTGTAATCCGGTCTTTCTACCGGAGTGAAATTGCAGACGAAGAGAAGGCTCTTCTTTCCGCTCTTTCCAAACCGCATGAAGGAGAAAATACTTCTGTCGGCGTCATTGACATTGACCCACTGGAAGCCCTCCGGCTTCGTATCCTGATCGTACAGCGCCGGATTCTTTCTGTATAAATGAAGCAGTGCCTTTACATATGCCTGCATCTGCTGATGGCGCTCTTCGCCAAGAAGATACCAGTCAAGCTCCCTCGCCTCGCTCCACTCCTGAAGCTGGGCAAATTCCTGTCCCATAAAGAGAAGCTTCTTGCCCGGATGTCCCATCATAAACGAATATACAACCTTCAGATTTGCGAATTTTTCATCGTACAGGCCGGGCATCTTGTTAAACATCGAACATTTCAGATGAACGACCTCGTCGTGAGAAAGTACCAGAATATAATTTTCGCTGTAGGCATAGGTCATCGCAAAGGTCATCAGGTTGTGCGCGCCTTTGCGGAAATAGGGGTCCAGCTTCACATATTCCAGGAAATCATTCATCCATCCCATGTTCCACTTGAAGGTAAAGCCAAGTCCGTCGTTCTCCGGCTTATCCGTCACCTTCGGCCATGCCGTCGATTCCTCCGCTATCATCAGCGCTCCCGGATTCCTTCCCAGCAGAACAGAATTCAGGTGCTTAAAGAACTCCATCGCCTCAAGGTTTTTATTTCCGCCGTATTTGTTCGGAACCCATTGTCCCGACTGCTTTCCGTAATCAAGGTAAAGCATCGATGCCACGGCATCCACGCGGAGACCGTCCACATGGAATTCCTCTACCCAGTACAGGGCATTGGCAATCAGGAAATTCTTCACCTCGTTCATTTCATAATTAAATATCTTTGTACCCCAGTCCGGATGCTCTCCCTTTCTCGGATCCGGATACTCAAACAGCGGCTGTCCGTCAAAGTCAGCCAGCCCGTGCGCATCCTTCGGGAAATGAGCCGGAACCCAGTCCAGAATTACGCCAATCTTCCGCTTATGAAGATAATTTACAAGATACATAAAATCCTGCGGGCTTCCGTGCCGGGACGTAGGCGCATAATATCCCGTAACCTGATATCCCCATGAACCGTCAAACGGATGCTCGGCGATTCCCATAAGCTCCACATGCGTATATCCCATCTCCTGCACATAGTCGGCAAGGCTGTGCGCCAGCTCTCTGTAATTATAATATCCGTCCTCGTCCGGTCCGTGAGGATGCTTCTTCCAGGAGCCTGGATGAACCTCGTAGATAGAAAGGGGCGCTTCCTCCGGAACGGAATTTCTTCTCTTCTCAATCCAATCCTGATCCGACCATTTAAAACCTGTAATATCAGCCACCTTAGATGCTGTTCCGGGTCTCATCTCTGCCGCGGATGCAAAGGGGTCTGCCTTGTAGAGAAGACGTCCGTCCTCAGTCTCTATCAGATATTTATAGAGCACGCCCGTCTCCACTCCGGGCACAAACAGCTCCCAGATACCGAGAGGCTCAAGCCGCGTCATCTCAAAACCGTCTTCTTTCCACTTATTAAAGTCACCAACCACGGATACCTTCTCTGCATGCGGCGCCCAGACTGCGAAATGTACGCCCTTCCTGCCTTCATGCTTTGTCGGATGCGCGCCCAGCTTCCGGAAAATATCATAATGATTTCCCTGACCAAAGAGGTACTGATCCAGATCCGTCACAAAACAGTCCGGCAGCTTCGGTGCAGCGTTCCTTCCAGCGCTTTTTTTTGCCGTTCCCCTTTTCGCTTTTTTCTCTTCCATAATCTCACCCCTGTTTTATTATAAATACCGCGCTTCCGTAAGCGGGCATCTCCCATATTATTTTTCCGTCCCTGCAGGATGCTCTCTCTTCCGTCAGAACTTCTGCCGCCTCCTCTGCCTGTACCGGGCAGGGAATCTCCATATGCACAGGCTTATCGTCATTGTTGACCGCTGTGACAACCGCCATGCCGTCAAAAATTCTTGCAAATGCGTACTGGCGGTTTGTCAGAAGAAGCTCTCTGTACGCCCCCTGAGAAACTGCCTTCTCCTCACGGTAAAGCCGTCCCAGCCTGCGGATAAGCCCTTCCAGCTCCGGTACCGGTGCGTGGCCTTCCAGTTCCTCCAGCTTTATCCGCGGACGAAGAGGATCATCGTTCGCTCCTTCTTTTCTTCCTCCGATTCCCCATTCGCTTCCGTAATAAACAGAAGGAATACCCGGAAGCGTATAAAGCAGCGTATAGACAGAGGGAAGAAATTCCTTGTTGTTCAGTTTCTCTGTAATTCTGTCTACATCGTGATTGTCAAGGAACGTATACAGGCGGCAGCCCTTATAAATGCCCCCGTTTGCATCAAACTGCCTGCGTATCGTATGCGCTATCTCAAAATAATTATGATCATTGTGACCTGAATAAAGCCCCTTCCAAAGCTCGTAATTCGTTACGGAGTGAAGCATCTCCGGATTCACCCAGCGCGCATAATCTCCATGGATCACTTCACCCATCAGCCAGAAGTCTTCCTTCTTTTCCTCCGTCATGCGCCGCAACTCTTTCATAAAATCAAACTGCAGGCAATCCGCACAATCGAGACGTATCCCGTCGATATCAAACTCCTCTATCCAGAAACGGACCGTATCCAGAAGATAATTTTTCACATCCTGATTCCAGAGGTTCAGATTGGCAAGTTCAAAGCAGTTTCTCCATGCCTTATACCAGAAGCCGTCATGATACGGCGTGTCTCCTTCAAAGCTCACATCCTGATACCACCAGCGATATGGTGAATTTTCCCGGTTTTTCTGTATATCCTGAAAGGCAAAAAACTCTCTTCCCGTATGATTGAACACTCCGTCAACCACCACGCGGATTCCATTTCTGTGGCACAGTTCCACAAAATGCCGGAAGTCTTCCTCATCGCCGAGACGGCTGTCCACCTTTCTGTAATCTGTCGTATCATAGCCGTGGCTTACCGACTCAAACAGAGGACCCATATAAACGGCTGTAAATCCCCATTCCTTCATATGTTCCACCCAGCCGTCCAGTTCCCTCAATCTGTGAACAACGCCTTCTTCTGTATGCGTCTTCGGCGCTCCGAGAAGCCCCAGAGGATATATGTGATAAAACACAGCCTCCTCATACCATTTTGCCATTTTGCTGCCCTCCCCAAACGATTTACGAATAAATTCCATGCATAAACTGATGCACAACAGATTCTATCTCTTCTCTGGAAATGCAGATTCCCTTTCCTCCGCTCATTTCCTGCTTCATCACGATATAATAGATCACCAGCCCGATAAAGCCCACGGAAAACTGTCTCTGCCGCCCATGCATATTTCCCAGATCTGACGCAGCCGAATCAAAAACATTTTCCACAATTCGCTGAAGTTCCAGAACCATAGGACGAACTGCCCTGTATGCTTCATTTCCCCGCGCCGAGTGGTAAAGGGCAATAAACAAAGCTGCCATCTTCGGCTCTCTTCCTGCAAAGGAAACCGTCGTCTCAGCCATGGCACACAGCGTCTCTTTCAACTCGCCATGATATTCTCCCGCTCTGCGCAGCTCCTCCAGAAACGGCGTCCCCCTGTTCTCCAGAAGCTGCTCCAGAAGACCGTATTTGCTTTTAAAATAATAGTAAAGTGTCGGCTTTGTAACACCAGAACGCTCCGCTATCTCCTGAACGCCTACTGCGTCGTATCCCCTGGCATAAAAGAGATCGAGAGCAGTTTCAAGAATCATTTCCCTGTTATCCATAAGAAGCCCTCTCCCCGTCTCTGCATCTGTTTATCTTTATTCTATACCGAACGGTATAGGCTGTCAACACTTTACTCTGATTCCCTGCCGATATTGACTCCGAGCATTTTTTCTCTCTGCCTGATAATGCGCGGAAAGAAATAGAAAAACAGTATGATCGTCATAGTTGCCGCTATAATATCCGCCACCGGCTCTGCCAGAAACGCCGCCTCCGCAGATATCAGCGCCGGAAATGCGATCAGTCCTGCCAGATACACACATTTACGGAAGGCTGAGCAGAACAGAGCCAGCCTTACATGACCGAGAGCCGTCGTCTCGTCTACGAGAGGATACTGAACAGCCAGCGGTATAATCATCAGCGTAAATATTTTGATATAACGAACCGATCTCGCCATAATCTCCGCATCCTTTGTAAAAAGCGAAACGTAAAGCGGAGACACTGTATAAGTCATAATCGTCATAAACACACAGAAACCCACGCACAGCCCCACAATCCAGCGTATCGCCTGTTTGATGCGCCCCGCATCGCCCTTTCCGTAATTAAAGCTGACTACCGGCTGACTGCCGAGCGTAATGCCGCCCATGGGCATCGTAATCAGCAGAAGATAGCTCTGCACAATCGTAGCACAGGTGACAAGCGTATCTCCTTCTCCTGGACCGCCGTAGCGCTGCAATACCGTATTCAGAACAATCAGAAGAATACTGTCACTGGCAATAATGATAAAGGGAGAAATTCCGAACGTCGAAATTCTTTTCACCGTTTTCCACGAGAAATCTCCCCAGCCTAAGCGAACCGGCATATTTTTGCGGAGAAGTGCCGCAAGAACAAAGATGCAGGAAGCAATCTGCGAAATAACCGTAGCCACTGCTGCTCCTGCCACTCCCATATCAAACACAAAAATAAACACCGGGTCCAGCACAATATTCAGCGCCGCTCCCAGCATCACAGTAATCATTCCAAGTCCGGAAAATCCCTGCGCAATCAGAAAGCTGTTCATTCCCGCAGCCATCAATGCAAAAAAAGTTCCTGCCGTATAAATGGTCATATAGATGTTGGCATACCCAAACGTCGCCTCACTTGCCCCGAACCACATCAGAAGATAATCCTTCGACGCCAGAAAGCCTATGGTCAGGACAACAGAAAGAACCAGGAGCATCAGAAAGCTGTTATTAAGTATCTTTTTGGCTTCTTTCTGATTCCCCTCTCCCATACGCATAGCAAGGAGCGGGGAACCGCCGAGTCCTACCAGCGATGCAAAAGAAGAAAGAAGCGTCACAATCGGCGCACAGACGCCGACTCCTGCCAGAGCGAGATCTCCGACTCCTGCTCCTATGTACATACGGTCCACGATGGAATAAAGTACATTGACAAGCTGCGCGAGCATCGTGGGAATCGCGAGCCGGAATACAAGACGGGGCACGGAATCGTGCCCCAAATCATTCGTGTGTTTCATATGATTATCTTTCGTTACCCTTTCTGTTATTTCTCAAAATCTTTTTCCAACAGAATCAAATGACCAAATTCGTCCATGCGGCTTTTCTTTGTCTTGCCGAAGATGCCTTTCTTTCCGCCGCGGTCAATAGCCTCGTCCACCATATCCTTTACCTCGGCTACATTTACCAGATGATCGCTCGTCTGATTATTTCCAATCCTGTTATACAGCGCCAGAACTGCCATCTCGTCGAGAACACACTCTTTTTCCTCCGCATAGGATTCTCCGAAAGCTACCAGCTCCTTATTCGTAAACACCGGAATCTCTATCGTCCGTGTGAACTTTGCGCCCAGGCTTTCACACCGGATAAAGAGTTTGCGGATCTCTTCCTTTTCATCTTCCAGAATGACGAGAAGTCCTCCTGTCTTACGTGTCATCGCGTGGGAAAGCTGCACTGCTGTCTCTGTCTGCAGGCTGCCTGCTCTCTCGATCAGAAGCGCTCCGCCGCCCAGCTTCGCGATGACTGCGGAAACGCTCTTTCCGTTCAGTCCCTCAGCCGGTATCTTTGCCATTTTGGCTCCCTTGACGCGTCTCTGCTTCTGAAGAGCCTTTACAATATCTGCTGCAAGCGTAGTCTTTCCTGTTCCCCGCTCTCCTGTAATTACGATATTGCCCTGAAGCGAATCCTCTCTGTGCTCTCTGCGCATCCTGTCTTCCTCAAGAAGCTCTGCCAGCTGCTTGTTCATACCGCGTACAGAAGTAAAATATGCGAAAAGCTTCTTCTGTTCCTCCGAAAGCTGTCCGGGCGGAATTGTAGAAATGGTCTCTTCCAGAGAGCGTTCCAGATTCTCCAGCATCGGAGAGGGGCCTGTCTCGTCTGAAACCTGCTTTTTCTGCTCCGGTTCATTTTGCTTCGGTTTATCCTGCTCCTGTTTCTTCTGCTCCGGCTCTGCCTTCGCTGACACCGCCTTTTTCGCGGCTGTCTTTTCCGGCTCCGCCTTTTTAATCTTTTCCTTTGTCTGAACCGCTCTTTCCGGTTCCAGAATATCAAGAATCTCCTGCGGTCCCTTTTTCTCTTCCGCAGCCGGCTCCTCCAAAATGGAAAGAATCTCCTGCGGCTCTTTCTTCTCTGCCGCTCCGGACGTCTCTATACGGGACTCCTCTGCCCTCACGGAGGAAGCCTTCGGCGTCCTTTCTACCGGCTCCACATGAATTTTAATCGGAAGCCGCCCTTCTATCTCTTCAATCAGGCGCAGAACCTCTTCGGGAACCGTCGTCTTCACCTCTGTGTTCAGATCCGGCAGCTGTCCTGTTGCGCGCAGATGCTCTCTCTCTTTGCGGCGCTCCTCGTCTCTTTTTGCAGCCTCCGCGATAGCCGCTTCTGTCTCGCGCTTCTTCGCCTCCCAGTCCTGCATGATATCTTCTATACTAAGCTGCCCTGTAATCTGCCGATCCAGCACATTTTCCTGCATATCAAAGGTGAGCTGACCGCTCTCGTTCTCGCCGAGAAACTTCGGAATCTGCATGGTATCGCGCCAGACTCCGGATTTTTTCTCCTCTGCTTTTTCTTCCT
>CAUWNO010000074.1:0-10555 GCA_963559965.1 uncultured Lachnospiraceae bacterium
GGTCTATGACAGAATTGACTTAGCTAACGACGGTCAGCTGCCAGCTTTTGAAAACTGGGAATAATTGCAGAAAGCCTCCGCTTTAATCTTCCTCAATCACCTGCACCTCCAGGTAATCGAATTCAATCTGATCAATAAAACTGTCCTGATAAAACCGGACCTTTGCCGTCCGCTTAAAATCCTCGATACAGGAATCCAGCCAGATAGGCTTACTTAAATCAAACTGATGACAGATCTCATCCAGCGCGTTAAAAATCTTGTGAGTCCGCGTCTCGTTTGAAAAATCCTCAACGACCGTATCCTTCAGCATATGGTTGCTTTTAAATTCTCTCGCCCAGATTCGCATAAAAACCTCCTGCTTCTATAAGAAGATAATTCCATAAGAAAACTTTAAAATCGTGTCAAAACAGAAAAAAGGACACTTAGAGTATAAAGGCAGAGACTGAATTTGTAAAGAAAGAACCGGATTTTACTTTTGCAGTCGTAACTATTCAGCCATGCATCTGAAAAGGCGGGAAAAACATAGAAAAGCTCTTGCTTTTACTGGGAATCTATGTTATAGTATTACCTCGTGATATATTACTAATTTCCTTGTTTCCCCCAAGAGTGAGGAAGCCAGAGACCAAAAGGAGGTAAAGCATGAACAAGTATGAATTAGCACTGGTTGTGAATGCAAAGGCAGAGGATGACGTCAGAACCGCTACCGTAGAGAAGGCAAAAGAGTATATTGCCCGTTACGGCGGAGTTGTGACAGAGGTAGAGGATTGGGGCAAGAAGCGTCTTGCTTACGAGATCCAGCACATGAGAGAAGCATACTACTACTTCATCCAGTTTGAAGCTGACGCAGCATGCCCGGCAGAAGTAGAGAAGCATGTTCGTATCATGGAGAATGTCATCCGCTATCTGTGTGTTCGCAAAGACGCATAAAGACAAGGTTTTAACCGGGAAAGTAGAGGATTGTTGGTATGAATAAAGTGATTTTAATGGGACGGCTCACAAGAGACCCGGACGTACGTTATTCTCAGGGCGAGAGCGCTACTGCCGTAGCGAGATATACGCTTGCCGTAGACCGCAGATTCAGAAGAGATGGAGATGCAACGGCTGATTTCATCGGCTGCGTGGCATTTGGACGTCAGGCTGAATTTGCAGAAAAGTATCTGCGCCAGGGAACTAAGATAGCGATTACGGGACGCATCCAGACAGGAAGCTACACGAACCGCGACGGACAGAAGGTTTACACTACGGATGTAGTGGTAGAAGAGCAGGAGTTTGCAGAGAGCAAGAATGCTTCAGGCGATCATGCGGGAGGCTTCCAGCAGGCAGGCTCGAATCCGTTCCAGTCCGCACCGGCGCCCTCCGCAGCAGCGGGAGACGGCTTTATGAATATTCCGGACGGAATCGATGAGGAATTACCGTTCAGCTGACAATCGTGGAACGAAGATAAGAGTTTAACAAGGAGGTAACAGCCATGGCTTACACAAAATCCGATAAAGGCGACGCTCCCATGAGACGTAGAGGCATGGGACGCAGAAGAAAGAAAGTCTGCGTATTCTGCGGCAAAGAGAATAATGAGATCAGCTACAAGGATGTAGCAAAGTTAAAGAGATACGTATCTGAGAGAGGAAAAATCCTTCCCAGAAGAATCACAGGAAACTGTGCAAAGCATCAGAGAGCGCTGACAGTAGCTATCAAGAGAGCACGTCACATTTCTCTTATGCCGTATGTAATGGACTAAAGTCATATTTAAGACGAAGCCATATGCTCCGCGGTCAGAAGACCGCGGAGTTTTTTGCTTTATGTTTATGCGCACTCGCGCGAAAAAGAATCAGACGACAGGGAGAAACACAGATGATTCAAAAGAAAAAGCTGAATCAGTTTTATGCAGAAGAATATGCGAAGGCGGCGGAGAAAAAACCGAAAAAGCCGCTCCGCGACGCGGCGATGCAGCAGCGCATCAAAAGTCTCGGGAGAGCGTTTCGGAATGCCCGTCCGTATCAGACGAATCTCAGAACGCTGGAGGAGTTTCACAGACAGCTGAAAAACGTGGCTGTCTACGCATACAGGCGCAAAAAAGAGGAGCTGATACGTCAGATAAATGAAGAGATGATTCCGCGTCTGGTACAGCTTGATCTGGGAGTGCTTCTGGAAGAGCAGAGAGAGGGCATAAACGGGGAATTCCTCGCATGGCTCAGAAGAACGATGCCGGGATCTGTGTGCGGAGAGACGCTCTTTTCGCTGTATCCGAAATTCCGCCAGTATAAGGTGAAAAATAAGATTCTGGAACTGGTTCCGGCGCGTCCGGAGATGGAATTTGCAGAAGTGAGAACGATGGAACGCCGTTTTATTCTCCATATCGGTCCGACGAACAGCGGAAAGACGTTTCGTTCTCTGGAGCGGCTTCAGACTGCGGAGAAAGGCGTTTATCTGGGACCCTTACGTCTTCTGGCTCTGGAGGTTTATGAGCAGATGAAAAGCTGCCGCGTTCCCTGTACTATGCTGACAGGGCAGGAGTGTCTGGAAGAAAAGGGAAGCAGGGTGACGGCTTCTACCATAGAAATGGCTGATTATGATGAAACCTATGATATCGCTGTGATCGACGAAGCGCAGATGGTTTCCGATCCGGATCGCGGACATTCCTGGACACGGGCGATTCTGGGGCTTCGGGCGAAGGAAATCCATGTCTGCATGAGTCCGGCGGCAGAGCAGGCGATTACTCATCTGATTGGTCTGTGCGGGGACAGCATAGAGGTGCGCCGGTATGAACGGAAGACGGAGCTTCTCTGCGAGGACAGACCTTTCTGCTTTCCGGATGATGTACAGGAAGGAGACGCTCTCATAGCATTTTCCAAGAAATCGGTTCTCGATGTGGCAGGACGGCTGGAAGAGGCTGGAATTTCATCCAGCGTCATTTACGGAAGCCTTCCTCCGGAGATCAGACGGCGTCAGACAAAGCTTTTTAACAGCAAAGAGACAAGGGTTGCCGTGGCGACAGACGCCATTGGTATGGGACTGAATCTTCCGGTCAGAAGGATTGTCTTCCTTCAGACAGATAAGTTTGACGGTGTGAGCCGCAGACTGCTTAAGACGTCGGAGATAAAGCAGATAGCGGGGAGGGCAGGCCGCTTCGGCATCTACGATCAGGGCTTTGCTACAGCGATGGGAGAAAGGGAGCTTGCGTTTATCCGCTCCCAGTATAAGGCGGAGGAGGAACCTCTGACCGAGGTCAATCTCGGCTTTCCGCAGATACTGCTCGATATCGACGCTCCGCTGGACGAGCTGATGAAGATCTGGTATTCTGTAACGCCGTCGAAGCCGTTTATCAAGGAAAATATCGACGAAGCCCTGTATCTCTATGAGCAGGCGAAAAAATACAGAAATCAGATAGACGGCTTCGAGAATAAGCACGTTTTGTACAGGATGGTAACGTGTCCCATCGATATCAAAGACAGGAGAGTCGTTGCGCTCTGGCTGAATTACTGCCGGACGTATACGGCGGATATTTCCCTGGAAAAGCCGGTCTTCTTCCGGGATAAAAAGGGAGGAATCCTTCAGTATGAAACGTATTATAAGCAGCTCGATCTTTATTATCAGTTTTCGCGGAGAATGCAGAAGGAAATAGATAAAGAGTGGCTGGCGGGGCAGAGAGAGTGGACGGAGCTTAAGATTATGAATTATCTTGCGAAGGGAAAGCAGAATTATATTGCGCGGTGCCGCTACTGCGGCAAGCTTCTGCCTCTCGGTTCGCCGTTTCAGGTCTGCGACAGGTGCTTTGAGAGAAAGTAGCATTTTTCTGAAAAGTTGCAAATGCGACAAACTTTTTGCAAGTCTCTGGTTATAATAAAAGCATCTATAGCACCGGCACGGGAAAAACGGCGTAGAGAGAAAAGGAGGAAACTATGCAGACCAAGGCGTTAAAGCTTCGAGACAACTTTTACTGGGCAGGAATTCTGGACGATAATCTTCGGGTATTTGATATTATTATGTACACGGAGTTTGGAACCACCTACAATTCTTATATTTACAAGGCGGGAGACAAGGTTATCCTTTTTGAGACAGCAAAGGAAAAATGGTTCGACGAATATTTGGAAGAGCTGAAAGAGATCATTGATGTAACAAAGATAGATTATCTGGTTGTAAATCACACAGAACCGGATCATGCAGGAAGCGTAGAGCGTCTTCTTGAGCTGAATCCCCAGCTTAAAATCATCGCCACGCCGACGGCGATTTCTTTCCTTCAGAATATTGTGAACCGTGACTTCTGCAGCATCGCGGTAAAGGACGAGCAGGAGATGCAGATTGGAACGATTACCCTGCGCTTCCTTCATGTGCCGAATCTGCACTGGCCGGATACCATGTATACTTACATTGAGGAGGAGCAGGTTCTTGTGACGTGCGATTCCTTTGGTTCTCATTATTCTTTCCAGGATATTCTCGTAAGCAAGGTGACGAATGAAGAAGACTACTGGAAAGCGACAAAATATTATTTTGACTGTATTATCGGACCGTTTAAGCCGTTTATGCTGAGCGCTCTGGAAAGAGTGCGCCAGCTTGACGTTTCGATGATCTGCACAGGTCACGGACCTGTTCTTGACGCGAATATTGATAAGATGTTCAACACTTATGAAGAGTGGTGTACTGTAATCAACCCGAATCCCCGAAAGACGGTTGTGATGCCCTATGTGAGCGCTTACGGCTATACAGGTGTTCTGGCGGAGGAGATTGCAAAGGGAATCCGCGAAAGCGGCGATATCGACGTGCGTCTGTACGATATGGTGACGGCAGACCAGGGAAAGGTTCTGGAGGAACTGGGCTTTGCAGATGGAATTCTTTTCGGAACTCCGACGATTGTAGGAGAGGCGTTGAAGCCTATCTGGGATCTGACGACTTCGATTTTTGCGGGAACCCACGGCGGAAAGCTGGCAAGCGCCTTTGGAAGCTACGGCTGGAGCGGAGAAGGAGTTCCGCATATCATCGAGCGTCTGGAACAGCTTAGAATGCGCGTGACAGAAGGCTTTACGGTGCGTTTCAAACCCGGAGAGATCGATCTTCTGAATGCATATGATTACGGATATAATTTTGGATGTCTTCTTCAGGACAAGGAGAATCCGAAGAAGAAATCTGCGAAGACGACGCTTGTAAAATGTCTTGTCTGCGGAGAAGTGTTTGATTCCTCTATGGAAGTCTGCCCTGTATGCGGAGTCGGCAAAGAGAATTTTGTACCTGTTGAGGCGGAGGAGACGGAATACCGCAACGACACAGCGGGACTGTATGCGATTATCGGAAACGGAGCCGCCGGTCTGAATGCAGCGAAGGCAATTCGGGAGAGAGATAAGACGGGATCGATTTATATGATTTCCAATGAGGAGTATCCGGCATATAACAGACCGATGCTTACAAAGTCTCTCGTGGCAGGTCTTGATGCAAATCAGATTGCCGTACAGGAGGAATCCTGGTATGAGGAAAATAATATCTGCCAGATCCTTGGAAAGAATGTGACTTCCATCGATACGCAGAAAAAGGAAATCTATACGTCGGACGGAGCGAAGTTTAAATATACAAAGCTGATTTATGCTCTTGGTTCAGAGTGCTTCGTACCGCCGATTCCAGGCGCGGAACAGCCGGAGGTTATCGCTATCCGCCGCCTGTCTGATACGCAGAAGGTAACTTCTCTTCTTCCGGAGACGAAGGAAGCTGTCGTGATTGGAGGAGGCGTTCTCGGTCTGGAAGCTGCATGGGAGCTTAAGAAGGCTCACTGCAAGGTTACGGTTCTGGAGCTTGCTCCGAGACTGATGGGACGTCAGCTTGACGAAGCGGCAGGCGAGATGCTTAAGAGTATCAGTGAGGCGCAGGGCATCGCGATTCATACAGGCGTGCAGATTGCGGCGATTGAAGGAGAAGGTCATGTCACAGGTGTCCGCCTTGGAGACGGACAGGTGATTCCGGCACAGATGGTAATCGTTTCCTGCGGCGTGCGCGCGAATACGGCGATTGCACAGGCGGCAGGTCTTGAGACAGACAGAGCGGTCGTGGTAAACAGCCGTATGGAAACAAGTGCAGAGGACGTATTTGCATGCGGCGACTGCGCTCAGTATCAGGGCGTAAATTACGCTATCTGGCCGCAGGCTGTTGAAGAAGGAAAGGTAGCCGGAGCAAACGCGGCAGGCGAAGCTCTTGAATATACGACCGTACCGGCAGCGCTGACCTTCCACGGCATGAACACAGCTCTGTTCTCGATTGGAGATAACGGAACCAATCCGAATCTTGTATACAGAACAGTGGAATTTAAGGATACGGCGAGAAAGCAGTATGAGAAATATTATTTCCGCAACAACCGTCTCTGCGGCGTTATTCTTATCGGCGACGTGAGCCGTATGGGTGAGCTTACCGACGCAGTAGGACGCAGAGCGTCCTTCCAGGAGCTGTTTGGAAAATAAGAGACGGGGAAATAAGAGCATGGGAAATGAGAATCTCCCCTCGGATCTGAGACGATCCGGGGGGATTCTTTTATGCCGGGATTGTTCCCCTTGTCCGCAGGTGTGGATCTATGCTATAATAGCAATATTAATGAACAGGCAACATAGGAGCATAGAGTGAGATGAAAAGAAAGGTTCAGCTTAAGGGTCAGCTGAGACGCTACGTTCAGTGGCCGCTGATATTGAGTGTTCTGCTTCTGATAATGAATCTGTGTATGTACCCGGTTTCGGTGAAAGCCGGTCTCGTGATGAGCGGATTCCTTGTGATTTATATTGTGGTTGTTCTTCTGCTGTATGTGAAAAACCGTTCTCAGATATACGGAGATCTGGTCTCTTTTGCCACGCAGTACGGGCAGGTGCAGAGAAAGCTTCTTAAGGAGCTTGCGATTCCCTACGCTCTCCTCGATGAGGACGGAAGGGTTCTCTGGGCTAACACCGCTTTTTTTGAGGCAAGCGGCAAAGGAAAGGCAAATCTGAGAAAGTCTGTTTCTTATTTCTTCTCAGAGTTCACGAGGGATATGCTTCCGGAGGATGATTTTGAAGACGCGAGAATTGTCCGTTTTTCTGCGGAGGAACGCGACTACCGCGCGGATGTCCGCCGGGTTTATCTCGACCATATTATGGACACAAGCACATTTCTCGATATAGAGGAAGACGACGGATATCTTGTGGCAGTTTATCTGTTCGACGAAACGGAGATGAACCGCTATATCCGTATGATCCGCGAGCAGAGAATGGTAGCGGGGCTGATATATCTTGATAATTACGAGGAAGCGCTTGACACGGTGGAAGAGGTGCGCCGCTCGCTTCTCGTGGCGCTGGTAGACCGGAAAATCAACAAGTACATTGGGGCTTTCGGCGGGATTGTCAAAAAGATCGAGAAGGATAAGTATTTTATAGCGGTACAGGAGAAAGACCTTCCTGTCATGCGCGAAAGCAAATTCGAGCTTCTTCAGGATGTGAAGACCGTCAATATTGGAAATGAAATGGCTGTTACGCTGAGTATCGGTCTTGGATTCAGCGGAAAGAGCTTTGCGGAAAATTATGATTTTGCCCGTATTGCCATCGATCTGGCTCTGGCAAGAGGCGGCGATCAGGTGGTAATCAAGGAAGGCGAGAATATTTCCTATTTCGGAGGGAAGACGCAGCAGGTGGAGAAGGCTACGCGCGTAAAAGCCCGTGTAAAAGCGCACGCTCTCAGAGAGTTTATCGAGAGCCGTGATAAGGTCATGGTTATGGGACACAGGCAGACAGACGTGGACTCTTTCGGCGCGGCGATCGGTATTTATCGGGCAGCCAAGGTGCTGGGAAAGCGCGCTTATGTCGTAGTCAACGATATTACAAGCTCTGTCCGTCCGATGAAGGCGTGTTTTGAGGATAATCCCGTTTACGAAACAGATATGTTTCTGAACAGCGAGCAGGCGATAGAGATGATAGACCGCAACACGGTTCTCGTAGTGGTGGACACGAACCGTCCAAGCTACACAGAGTGTCCGGAGCTTCTCTCCCGGACGCCGACGATTGTGGTTCTCGATCATCATCGCCAGACGAATGAGCAGATAGAAAATGCAGTGCTGTCCTATATTGAGCCGTATGCATCTTCAGCCTGCGAGATGGTAGCTGAGATTCTTCAGTATTTTGACGAGGGTCTGAAGATCAAGGCGGTGGAGGCGGACTGCCTCTATTCGGGAATTATTATTGATACCAATAATTTTACAGGAAAGACAGGCGTGCGTACTTTTGAGGCGGCGGCATTTTTAAGACGGTGCGGCGCGGATGTGACGCGTGTCCGCAAGATGTTCCGGAACGATATGGCAGAGTACAAGGCGCGCGCCGAGGCGGTGCGCCATGCAGAACTGTACCATGGCTTTGCGATTGCCGTCTGCCCGAATGAAAATATTGAAAGCCCGACGATTGTAGGGGCGCAGGCAGCCAATGAGCTTCTGAACATTAATGGAGTTAAGGCGTCGGTTGTTTTGACGGAATATCAGCACAGAACTTATGTAAGCGCAAGATCCATCGACGAGGTGAACGTGCAGGTTCTCACGGAACGCATGGGCGGCGGCGGTCATATGAATATGGCTGGCGCGCAGCTTGACTGCGGAACGGAAGAAGCGATGGAGATCGTGAAGCATACAATAGACAAGCTGCACGAGGAAGGAGAATTTTAAATGAAGGTTATTTTAACAGAGGATGTAAAGTCTCTTGGAAAAAAGGGAGAGATTGTAAATGTAAACGACGGATATGCCCGCAATTTTATTCTGGCGAAAAAGCTGGGGCTTGAGGCTACGCCGAAGAACCTGAACGATCTGAAGCTGAAAAAGGCAAACGACGAGAAGGTTGCAAAAGAGATTTATGAAGAGGCAAAAGCCTTTGGCGAACGTCTCTCCAAGATGGAAGTGAATGTTTCTATTAAGACAGGAGAGGGAGGAAAGATCTTCGGTTCCGTATCCTCGAAGGAGATCGCGCAGGCAGCCGCAGAGCAGCTCGGCGTGGAGCTTGATAAGAAGAAGATGCACCTGGAAAGTCCGATTAAGACGTTGGGAACACATATGGTACCTATCCGCCTTCATCCGAAGGTGACGGCAGAGCTGAAAGTGAACGTAAGAGAAGCATAAGATGGAAGAAGCGGTTATTAAGCGGATTATGCCTCACAGTGTGGAGGCAGAGCAGTCGGTGATCGGCTCGATGCTTATGGACAGAGAAGCTGTCCTTGTTGCATCAGAGCTTTTGACGGGAGAAGACTTTTATCAACGCCAGTACGGGCTGGTATTTGAAGCGATGGTGGCGCTGTTCGGCAGGGATGAGCCGGTGGATCTGGTGACTCTTCAGAATGAGCTTCGGGCTATGGATGCGCCGGAGGAAGTCAGCGGCATGGAGTTTGTGCGCGAGATTCTGAACCGTGTGCCGACCTCGGCAAATGTAAAATATTATGCGAATATTGTTGCGGAAAAATCGACGCTGCGGCGACTGATTCATCTGAACGATGAGATTAACAATCTCTGCTATACGGGCACAGAGCCGTTGGAGACTGTGCTGGAACAGACGGAAAAAAAGGTATTTGATCTTGTTCAGCGCCGGAATGCCGGAGATTTTGTGCCGATTAAGCAGGTTGTGCTGAATACCATTCAGAAGATAGAGGCGGCTTCCCGGACAAAGGGAAACGTAACAGGTATTGCGACGGGCTTTAAGGATCTCGACTATCAGACCTCAGGCTTTCAGCCTTCTGATTTGATTCTGATAGCCGCCCGTCCTTCTATGGGAAAGACAGCCTTTGTTCTGAATATCGCTCAGTATATGGCTTTCCGAAGTAACGAGACGGTAGCGATTTTCAGTCTGGAGATGTCAAAGGAGCAGCTTGTGAACCGTCTCCTTTCAATGGAATCTGGCGTGGACGCGCAGAAGCTCAGAAACGGAAACCTGACAGACGCAGACTGGGAGCGTCTTGTAGAAGGAGCAGAGGGCGTTGCCCGTTCTAACCTTATTATCGACGATACGCCAGGTATTACGCTTGCGGAGCTGCGTTCCAAATGCCGTAAATACAAGCTGGAAAATAAGCTCGGAATTATCATGATCGACTATCTTCAGCTGATGTCAGGGGGAGGACGCTCTTCGGATTCCCGTCAGCAGGAGATCTCGGATATTTCCCGCGGACTCAAAAGCCTTGCAAGAGAGCTGAACGTACCGGTCGTGGCGCTTTCACAGCTCAGCCGCGCCGTAGAGCAGCGTCCGGATCACAGACCGATGCTTTCAGACCTGCGAGAGTCGGGAGCTATCGAGCAGGACGCCGATATGGTCATGTTCCTTTACAGAGATTCTTATTATAATAAAGATACAGAGATGAAGAATCTGGCTGAAGTGATTGTGGCGAAGCAGAGAAACGGCCCCGTTGGAACGATTAATCTTCTCTGGATGCCGGAATACACGACGTTTAAGAACTTTAAACCTGGTCCGCCTGTGTAAGGGCAGTTTAAATGTAACAGTTCAGCCATGTTTAAATACAGATATTTACAGAAATGACTTGAAATTCCCTCTGAAGCTGTTATAATGTGTATAGCGTCGGTGTACCAAGGGCGTATTAC
>CAUWNO010000075.1:0-10471 GCA_963559965.1 uncultured Lachnospiraceae bacterium
CCGTACACTATGGAAAACCGGTTCATCAAAAGCAGGGAAAGCATAGGCGAAAGCGTAAGCCCGAAGGGGGCAATTCCGATTTTTGCCGTTTTTAAAAGCCTTTTTCCCGCCCCTTTCAGATGAAGCTTTGTATGTAACATTCTTTTTTTCCAGAGATAAAACAGAGCGCCAACCATGGTAACCGCTTCTCCGAGAATGGTCGCCGCTGCTGCGCCGCCCATTCCGCCCTTCATCACCCATACAAAGAGATAATCGAGAAAGATATTGGTAAGAAATCCCGCCACCATAATCTTCATAGCGTAGGAGGCTCCTCCATGGTTGCGTATCAGAGGTACGATGCCTGTAGCAAGAATCTGAAACACCGATCCGGCTATCATAATCTCAAGATATATTTTTCCCATGGTAAAGATCTCGCATTCCGCACCCAGAAAACGAAGGGCAGGATCAAGTGCCCAAAAGAGAATTCCGGTCATAAGAATACTTGCAGAAAAGAGACTGAAAAGCGTATTCTGGAGAAAGCCTTCCGCCTCTTCTTCATGACCTTCGGCGCGTTTGACCGTCCACATAACGGCGCCGCCCATACCGATTCCCGTGCCTAATGCCTGCATCAGTGTGACAACAGGGTACACAATATTAATCGTTGAAAGACCAATATCTCCGACGCTGTTTCCCACAAAAAAGCCGTCGGCAATCGCGTACACGCCCGAGAGCGCATAAGAAAGGACGGAAGGCATCACATATCGGAGAAATGTCTTTCGTCCCTGTCCGTCCTTTGAAAGAACGCTGTTTTCCATCTTTTGTCCCCCTCCGTATGCTGCTCTAGATGACATCCAGAACCGGACGCTTTTTACTGCGTCCGGTTCCTTCTTCTAGTTATCTTTCAGGCTTGCAAGAATTCCTTTGGCAATTCCCTTTGCCACATCATTCTGATAAGTGTCTTCTGCGAGCTTTGCCGCTTCCGCTTCGCTGCTGAGATATCCCGCTTCCACCAGTACGGCAGGCATCCCGGTATCTGTAAGAATGGTATACTCTGCTTTCTCTGTTCCGCCGTCAGCCGCCCCTGTCTCTTTCACAAGCGCCTCCTGAACATTCTCAGCCAGAGCCTTTGCTTTTTTATCACCCTTTTTGTAAGAGGTTCTTGCCCCGGAAAGACTTTCGTCTTCCTTTGAATAATTGCAGTGTACGCTGACGAGAAGATCAGCTCCCGATTCGTTAGCCAGCTTCACACGCTCTTCTTTGGAAAGTCTCGTATCCTCTTCCCTCGTCATAATCACCTGACATCCCTGACTTTCCAGCATAATCTTAAGCTTGGAACAAATCTTCAGGTCTGCCGCTTTCTCCATGACAGCCTCCGCGCTCATTCCCGTATCTTCTCCGCCGTGTCCGGGATCAATAGCTATTACAAAAGTATCTCCCTTTGCCGAAATCTCAGGGCTTCCCACCAGACGCGACACGCCGAAAATAATTCCTGCAAGGGCTGCTATCCCAAGAATTACGCCCAGAATAAGCAGGATCAGCCTCCGCCTCTTTCTTCTTTGTATCTCTTTCTGCCTGCGCTTTCTCATCTCCGTTCTCCGGCGTCTCTCTGCCGGGCTTACATGCTGCTTCTCATTTGTGTCCATTTTTTCTGCTCCCTCATTTTTCCCATTTATCGCAAAGCGCCTGAATCTGATCTGCAAATTTCGCCAGATCCTTATTGGCAAGTCCTTTACTCTGCTCTATCAGGCGCATAAGCCGCCTGCCGCATTCCATAAGCCTGTCGTAAACTGTAGATGCCTGCTTCGCCGCTCGTCTCGATTTTGCTTCGCGCTCCCTGTTTCCTTCGGCAATCCGGACGTTCTCTGTCAAATCCCAGCTCTCTCCGCTGTACGGCGCCGTCGTTCCTCCGTATCCAAGTTCGTCACGCAGACAAGCAGCAAATCTGTCGCATACCTCGTCTTCGCCGTGAACAATAAAGATGCGCCGGGGCTTTGTCCGAAAGCCCTCCAGCCAGCGTATCAGCCCCTGCCTGTCTGCATGACCGCTGATGCCTGCCAGCACCCTGATATGCGCTCTTACCTCTACCGGCTCTCCGAAAAGGCGGACCTCCGAAGCTCCTTCCACAAGAGTCCGTCCCAGCGTTCCGACCGCCTGATAGCCCACAAAAAGAACGGTGCTTTCAGGTCTCCAGAGATTATGCTTCAAATGATGACGGATTCGTCCTGCCTCGCACATACCCGACGCAGAAAGAATCACCTTCGGTTCTTCGTCAAAATTAATCGCCTTTGATTCGTCGCTTGTAATCGACAGGCAAAGTCCCGGAAAGCTGATGGGATTGACTCCTGACTTTACAAGAGACAGCGTTTCCTCATCGAAACACTCGTACATATTTTTGTTAAAGACTGTCGTCGCCTGAACAGCCAGAGGACTGTCCACATAGACCTTGAAGCCGGGATGGCCTGTCACAAGACCCCGGTTCTTGATTTCACGCAGAAAATACAGCATCTCCTGGGTTCGCCCTACAGCAAAGGAAGGGATCACCACATTACCGCCCCTGTCGAAAGTCTCCTGCAGAATCTTTGTCAGTTCCGCCACATAATCCGGACGCTCTCCATGGCTTCTGTCCCCGTAGGTTGATTCCATAATCACATAATCTGCATAATCCAGCGTATGCGGGTCCTTTAAAATCGGCTGATGCACATTTCCAATATCGCCGGAAAAGACAAGCTTCGTCTCCTTCTCTTCCTCGCGTACCCAGATCTCGACACATGCGGAGCCAAGAAGATGACCTACATCGGTAAAACGGATCTCTATCTGATCTGTAATCGATATACGCTCTCCATACGGGCAGCCGCAGAACTGCTTGATCGCTCCTGCAGCGTCTTCCATCGTATACAGAGGCACATATTCCGGCTTCCCGGAGCGCTTTGCCTTTCTGTTTCTCCATTCTGCCTCGAACATCTGAATATGCGCACTGTCGCGAAGCATAATATCGCAGAGATCCCATGTGGCATACGTCGTATAAATCGTGCCGCGGAAGCCCTTCTTATAAAGCAAAGGAAGGAGTCCCGAATGGTCGATGTGGGCATGTGTGAGAAATACATAGTCGATACGCGACGCATCTACAGGTATCTGCTGATTCTCATAGATATCAGGTCCCTGTTCCATTCCGCAGTCCACCAGCATAATCTTCCCACACGCTTCCAACATATGGCAGCTTCCCGTTACCTCGTGAGCCGCTCCAAGAAATGTCAGCTTCATATCTTCATCTCCCTTACATCCGTTCTGCAGCACAACAACAAGCTTCCTTATTTCTTTATTATACTGTCCGAAAAAGAAAAAAACAACACAATCCCGCAAGTTTTAATAATACTTAAGAAATTCCTTGAGTACATCCAAAATCTGTGATAGAATAGAAAACGTTATATATTATTCATTTTCTTTATTTTAGGAGGTTTTGTTTTATGGATTCTGACCCTGACAATTTATGGTTGCAGCTGCTTTTACTCGTTTTTCTTACAGCAATCAACGCTTTCTTCGCCGGAGCGGAAATGGCAATCGTTTCTGCCAATCCCAACAAGCTGTCTCAGAAGGCAGACGACGGCAATAAAAAGGCGGCGCTTGTCCTGGATCTTTTAAAGGAACCCTCACGTTTTCTTTCTACAATACAGATTGCGATCACACTTGCCGGATTTTTCTCCAGTGCTTCCGCTGCTACAGGTATTTCCAAGCACCTCGCAGCTCTTATGGCGCACCTGAATATTCCCTACAGTGAATCTTTGTCTGTAGTCCTTGTAACGCTGATTCTTTCCTATTTTACCCTTGTCTTCGGAGAACTGGTTCCCAAACGAATTGCACAGCAGAATGCCGAGAGCTTCAGTATGTTTGTAGTCCGTGCGGTAAGTATCGTTTCAAAACTGACTTCTCCGATCGTAAAGCTTCTTTCAGCCTCTACTTCTCTGATTCTCCGTCTGATGGGAATGCATGATGAAGCCTCTGCTGAAAAAGTTTCGGAAGCCGAGATCCGCGCCCTGATAGAAAACGGCGTGGAAAACGGTGTTTTTGATGAGTATGAATCAGAAATGCTGGATTCTGTCTTTGAATTTGACGATATTCTCGCCCGGGAGGTAATGACTTCAAGAACGGACGTATACGCCATTGATATTGCAGAGCCGCTTTCTTCCTATCTTGATGAAATGCTCAATACACGGCATTCAAGAATTCCCGTATACGAAGAAGAGATTGACAATATCATCGGTATTCTTTACATAAAAGATTTTATACTGGAAGCCCGCAAATGCGGATTTGAACAGGTAGATATCCGTTCTCTTCTCCACAAACCGTATTTCGTGCTGGAAAGCAAAAATATTGACGAGCTGTTTCAGGAACTTCAGGAATCACATCAGTACATCGCTGTCCTGATTGATGAATACGGCGGCTTCTCCGGAATTGTCACCATCGAGGATCTGGTGGAAGAGGTTATGGGACCTATCGACGATACCGGCGACAAAGACGAAGAGCCTACCATCGAAGAGCTTGACGATCATACCTGGCTGCTCAGCGGTCTTGTCACCATCAATGATCTCAATAATGAGCTGGACATTGAACTGGAATCAGAAAGTCACGATACAATTTCCGGTCTTCTGATGGATGAGCTTGGCTATATTCCGGAAGAAGACGATTTGCAGACAGTTGAACTTAACGGCCTGCGCTTCGATATCAAACAAATCAAGGACAAGCGAATCGAACAGGTTCTTGTCACCAAGCTTCCTGCCGAGTCTTCTGACAGCGACAGCGATGAGGAAAGGTAAAAGGCTGGCGTCCGCCATATTCTCAAACAGCGGACGCCAGCCCTTTTATTCTGCCGGCATCTTCTCGATATCCTTTATCTTTTCCAGATTCTTTATCTTTCCCCGATCCTTTTTTCTATATCCCCGAGATCCTGTGCTTTTTGTCAGCTTCTCAGAGCACGCAGCATCGCTATCTCTTCCGTCCAGCCTGCATCGTCGTTCGGCGTTTCCAATACAAAAGGAAGATCTCTGAGCGCCGGATGATTGATGATCCGCACAAAAGCCTCTTTTCCTATCTTTCCTTCTCCTATCCGTGCATGGCGGTCCTTATGACTTCCCAAATCATTCAGGCTGTCATTAATATGAATAGCTTTCAGCCGTTCAAGACCCAGAATGCGGTCAAATTCGCTGAGCACGCCGTCAAGGTCGCCTGCGATATCATATCCTGCATCCCACACATGGCAGGTATCCAGGCAGACGCCCATCTTTTCTGACAGCCTTGTCTGGTCAATGATTGCTTTCAGTTCTTCAAAGCTTCTCCCTATCTCGCTCCCTTTTCCTGCCATTGTCTCAAGAAGAACCGTCGTCGTCATGGACTCTTTGAGATTCTCATTGAGCATCTTTACAATCCACTCGATTCCGGCTTCCGCTCCCTGTCCCACATGACTTCCCGGATGGAAATTATAATAATTTCCGGGCGTGTACTCCATCCGCTCCAAATCTTCTGCAAAAGCCTCCGATGCAAAGCGGCGAACCTCCTCCTTGTCTGAGCAGGCGTTCATCGTGTAAGGCGCGTGTGCTACGATCTTATCGTACCCTTTTTCCTGCCAGAAAGCGCAAAACTTCTGTGCGTCCAATGGATCGATTGCTTTTGCGCTTCCTCCCCTCGGATTGCGCGTAAAGAAAGCAAACGTACTGGCTCCCAGCTTTTCTGCCTGTTTCCCCATAGCTGCATACCCTTTTGAGGATGAAATATGACTTCCAATTCTGAACATGTTCTCTCTTCCTTTTATCAGAGCGCCTGATCTTTCAGCGTTACGCTGACCCAGCCGCTTCCGTATTCTTTTGTCTCATAATTAATACCTACTTCCAGTCCGACGGGCGTGTAGAAGAAAAAGCCCCGTTCCGGATCGCGAAGGGCTTCCAGAAGCTCTTCGTCGCTGCTGTTTTCAATATATTCCACACTTCCATTCTGCGCCTGATTCTGAGAGCGCAGCCGCATGATAAGCTCTTCATCCACTTCAATCATCTGCTCCGGAGGAATCATCTCTCCTGTTCTGGCAGAAAAGGTCTGCGCTGTAATCTCCGGCAGGGTTCCATCCTCCATATAAAGGCTGTGATCGAGTACAATACTTACCTTTTCTTCATCCATATAAGTCACATACCCCACTGTGGAGGAGCCTCCCGGATAGTCTTTATAGTTTTCCTCATAGAAAAGCGCCGCGCTTCGGATTTTTTCATTTGCCTGTTCAAAGGATACCTGATCGCTTTCAAGCACGGGATATCCCGCATAGTAGGAACAGGAATTCTCAGAATCGTCCGGATTTACAGAATGAGAAGTCCAGAAAATCTGATAATTCAGATCTGTCCGCGTCGCGTCCGTGATTTCAGAATAAAAGGCGTCGTTCTCATCCGGAATATAAATATCGCTGCTGTAATCGTCATCATACTCATAATAGGAATCGAAATTGTTGTACTCTTCCACAAAGCCGAATACTCCTGACGTTACGGATTTTATGAAATAAAAATAAGCCAGGGCAAAGCACACAACCAGAATCACAGCCCCTGTCACGCACAGGGCGATAATCAGCCCTTTTTTGCTCTTTTTAGGCTTCTTCTGCCCGATTTTCCCTGTCTGTCTTATCCTCTGATCACCGGACATTCTGGCTGCATATCCGCAGCTTCTACACACTCCGTCCTGCATCAGCGCCCCGCAGCGCGGGCAAAATTCCATGTTGCGGTTCTCGCTCATTCTTCTCCTCCTGTAAGTTCATCCAGATTTTTTCCGTAGGCATCCATAAAATATGTAAGAAACAGTTCGGCTTCCGGAAGATCCATCTCTTTGATATGATCAAGAGCCATCTTCTTCGCGCTTTCAAACTCTCTGTTTCCAGCCTGTTCTTCTTCCATACACTTTCTGTAAGCGGACAGCTTATCGGCAGCCTTTACCAGCCTCCAAAGATACGCGTCTTCTTCCTTCTTTTCAAAAATATCAAGATAAGACGACCGCATCTGTTCAGGAAGCATAGACAGAAGCGTCCGTGAAGCTCCGCGCTCTATTTCCTTATAAGTCTGCCGTATCTGCCTGTTATAATACTTGATGGGCGTTGGCATATCCCCCGTAATAATTTCCGTAGCATCATGATAAAGCCCCAGCACAGCCGCCTTCTGCGCGTCAAGCTCTTTCCCCAGAAAGGTATTTCCTATAATAGCCAGAGCGTGAGCTATCATGGAAACCTCAAGGCTGTGTTCGCTTAAATTTTCGTCTCTCGAATTGCGCATCAAAGCCCATCGGTCGATGTATTTCATGCGGGACATCATCGCAAAAAAGCTGTTCATTACCGCCTCATCCTTCCGTACTCTTTTTCCGTGCCTTTTTTTCTTCTATCAGGCAGATATTGCTTATCAGAAAGCTGCTGTATTTTTTTACATAATTTCTGTATTCCGCCCAGGAAATATAGTATTCCCTGCCCCATGAGGATACCTGAAGATAACCGTTTTCCAAGCCTGTAACGACGACAAAATGAGCCTTTGTCTCTGTGTCGGGCAGATAAGAACCGTTCTCCTGCCGGTAAAAACAAAGCTTCTTTTTTCTCCAGAAAGGAATATTCTGTCCCACAGATAAGATAACAGGGATATCACGCGACAGGCTCTCCTCGATGCGTGAAAGAAGTTTTGCCTGGCTGACACACCATTTTGCCTTCAAATCAATCCGGTACTGGCGGAAATATTTATTGAACGCCGCCGGAAGCAGAAATCCGGGAACCCCCATACCCGGTATAATCCGAACATAGCGCCTGCTTATCTTGCGAAGATATCTTTCGTAACGCGGAAACGACAGATATCCGTCTTCCCTCGCCATCCCATAAAACAAATCGGTATCAAAGGAGAGCTGATGCAGTCCCAGATACAAAATCACATCGCCCATACCTACGACGCCGCAGCCGTATCTGCGGACGGCACGGCTGCCTGACCAGTTCTGATTTCCTCCGTAAGAATAAGCGTTGTCCGTTTTTACAGAAAGGTAGGGATAACGCAAACAGCAACGTTTCATCTCCATAAGTTTCTCCTTACTTCTCTTCCTCTATTCGGAATGCCCCATATAGTAAAAGCCCTTACATTCGTCAAGACGAACCTTGAGATACTGCCCAATCTGCGTCTCATCTCCCGGAAAATGCACAAGAAGATTATTGCTCATTCTTCCTGTCAGAAGACCGGGCTGGTGTTCGTTCACCTCTTCCGCAAGGACCTCCTGCACGCTTCCCTCAAACCTTGCCGTCTGCTCTCTGGCAAGACTCTGCACAAGAGAAAGCAGCCTGTCAAAGCGGGGCTTTGTCACCTCAGGCGGAACCTGATTTTCCATCGATGCCGCCGGAGTTCCCGTTCGCCTGGAATAAATAAAAGTATAGGCGTTGTCATAGCGCACCTGTCTTACCACATCGAGCGTCTCTTCAAAGTCTTCTTCCGTCTCTCCCGGAAATCCTACGATAATATCTGTAGTCAGAGAAATATCCGGGATTTCCCTGCGTATCTTCATAGCCAGCTCAAGATACTGCTCCTTTGTATAGCGGCGGTTCATCGCCTTAAGAATCGGCGTGCTGCCCGACTGGAGGGGCAGATGAAGATGCCGACATATTTTTTTCGATTCCTTCATCACCTGAATCAGTTCGTCTGATAAATCTTTGGGATGAGACGTCATAAAGCGGATTCTTTTGATTCCTTCTATCTTTTCCACCTCACGGAGGAGCTGAGCGAAGGACATCGGCTCGTCAAGAGTCTTACCGTAGGAATTCACATTCTGTCCAAGAAGCATCACTTCCGATACGCCGTCTTCTGCAAGTTCTCTTATCTCTTTTAAAATATCTTCCGGACGGCGGCTTCTCTCCCTTCCTCTTACATAGGGAACGATACAGTAGCTGCAGAAATTATTGCAGCCGAACATAATATTAACGCCGGATTTAAACGGATATTTTCTTTCTACAGGCAGTTCCTCAACTATCTGCTGCGTATCCTTCCAGATATCTACTACCATTTCCGTACTTTCCAGACTCTCTGCCAGAAGCTCCGCAAACTTGAAAATATTATGTGTGCCGAATACCAAATCTACAAAACGATAGCTCTTCCTGAGCTTTTCTACTACCTGCGGCTCCTGCATCATACAACCGCAGAGCGCAATCTTCATATCCGGGTGGCTTTTTTTCCTGTGCTTTAAAAGTCCGAGATGTCCGTATACCTTGAGATTGGCATTTTCCCTGACGGTACAGGTATTGTAAATCACAAAATCTGCATCCTCTTCTTCGGCAGGAAGATATCCGATCTGTTCAAGGATTCCCGAAAGCTTTTCCGAATCACGGGCGTTCATCTGGCAGCCCATATTGAGAACAAAAAATTTCGGTGAGCGTCCGTTTCTTTGTTCAAAAGCTTTCACCCACCTGCGGCATTTTGCCATAAAGTAATACTGACGCTGCGGCTCAAAAACAGGAGGATTACAATTAATATTGACCCTCTCCAAATCTACATACTTCAATTCTTCTGTCTCAACATTTTTTAAATCAATATAAGATTCCATTTTTCATCCTTTTGCTTATTATTTATTTTCTTAATCCCAATTAATTGCATGATGCGGAACAGTCCCGTTTTTTTCCCTGTCCTTTCTCCCATCCCAAATTGCTTCTATTTCATCCGGTTCCGGAATTATTTCAGGAATAAATTACATCAACATTTTCCTGTTTATAAATATACCATAAATCAGAATTGAAATCAATTTCTATTGCTCCTAGAACAGCTCGCTGTCAATAAAAAAGACGTTGTCTTATTATCGTATCAGATAACAAAACAACGTCTTTTTTTTAAATCAGGCTGCGGAACGGCTGCATAATGAAGCCGAACACCGTCCATGCCATTCGTTTGAATGCCGAAGCCTCCTGTATCTTCAGATCTTCCGGTGCTTCAAAGGTATCCTTGTCAATCACTCTGCGCGAGTCTTCTTCCATTTCCTTCAAGTATCCGCTCAGCTGCGCATTCAATTCCTTGCTTTCTATCACGACCATCAATTCTGTGTCCAGATAGGTGCTCCGCAAATCAAGATTGTAGGAACCGATCAGCGACAGATCGCTGTCAATTAAAATGCTTTTTCCGTGATTGGATGTTCCTCCGTCGTATTCATAAAGAGGAATTCCCGTCTCGATAATCTCTTTCTTATGAAAAAGATAATCGCTGGACGCCACAAAATTATCTCCGTTCTCCACTGCGTTAAGAAGAATACGGCTGTCGGGAACTGCCTTTCCAAGCTCCGAAAGCTCGCTGTTCATCCAATTGTTGCAGACCACATAAGGCGACTGGATCACGACGCGTTCCTCCGCCGCTTTCATAAGCTTCATAAGACTGGCGAAAAGAACAGGCTCCTTTGCATTAACATGCGTAGGATTTGACAGAAGATGGATTTCTCCCGCTTCAAAGGTATGCTCTTCGTAATTCCACGA
>CAUWNO010000076.1:0-10435 GCA_963559965.1 uncultured Lachnospiraceae bacterium
TCATACTCCTTTACCGTCTCTTTGATGATGTCTGCCTTGTAGCCCAGCACCATCGCGGTCTCTGTAATCCCTTTTCTTTTCAAAAGCTCCAGCGTATAGCAGATAAGCGGCTGTCCTCCTATATCTACCGTACACTTGGGGTTTCCGGACAGATACCGGCTGATTCTTGTTCCCTTTCCTGCCGCAAGCAAAAGCGCTCTCATAACAGTCCTCTCCTTTCCATATCCTTCAGCGCCTCTATAAGGCTCGTATTATCCTCTTTCGTCAGATATCCCATATGTCCCACGCGGAACACCTTCTCTGCAAGCTCTCCTCCGTTCGGGCAGACCCAGATCTGGTATTCGTCCTTCAGGATTTCAAAAATCTTCTTTGCCGATGTATTGCGTGGACAGAGAGCTGTCGCCGCATTCGACATCGCCGGAGACGGCAAATCAAAGGGCAGATCTGCGACCCTGCTTCTGAAATCAAGAGCCAGGCTCCTGATATGCTCCGTCTCTGCCGCAATCCCCTTTTCCTCCAGCTTCTGAAGCCTTCTGTTCAGCTGGCGAAGAAGGGAAACCGCCGGCGTAAACGGCGTCTGTCCTCTCTCTCCGTTCTCAAGCGCCGCCCGAAGACTCAGATACATACATCTCGGTTTTTCTCTGTAAACTCTTTCGACCGCCCTTTTGGACAGCACAAGCACCGCAAGTCCCGGCGGAAGGGCAAGCGCCTTCTGCGAGCTTACAAGCATCACATCCGACCCCGTCTTTTCCATGTCAAAGGGGTCTGCCAGGAAACTGCTGATAGAATCTACATAAAGCATCAAATCGTTTCTTTTGCAGAACCCATGAATCAAATCCATATCATAGAGAACGCAGGTAGAGGTCTCGTGAAGATTCACAAGAAATGCCGTATATCCTCCGTTTTCATAAGGCTCCAGATGCTTTCTGCTCAGAGGCTCAAAAGGATTCAGATGAATCACGGTATGAGAAACCCCATAGAGTTCACAAAGCTCTGCAAATCTGTGTCCAAAGCTTCCTCCGTCTACCACAAGCACCTTATCCGACTCACTCAGAAGATTCACGACAATCGCTTCCATTCCTGCCGTTCCTGCCGCCGTCAAAAACGCTGCCCTTGCGCCCTCTCCTGCACCTGCCAGACGACACATCATACGCTCGTTTTCTTTCATAAGGGCCGAGAACTCCGCAGTCCGAAAATAGGGAACCTGCTCCGCTCCGATATTCAAAATTTCCGGATCACCCTGTACCGGACCTACTGCAAAATTTAACATTTTTCTTTTCCTGCCTTTCTGCGCATGTACTCTCTTTGTCTGCGCAAGCATACAAACCTGCACCGAAGTCTTTTCTTCTCCGGCGCTCTATCATTATTATAGTACACCTCATCCTGTGTATACAAGGAGCAATCTGCGGTTTACCAAAGATGCCTGTAGGTTTACACAAATATGCCAATCACCGCGTAGACAAACAGATGGAGGCAAAGCACCGGAAGCGTATGCCGTCCCAGAAATCCCAGCGGCTTCGCCAGAAAGACAGTGTACTTTTCTATAAGGGAAGCAAGGGCGCATACCAGAAGTGAACCTGTCCCGCCCGCCGCAAGATAAAGTATCATTGACCGCCCGTAATCAGCCACAGACATATTTACGCTTCCGTTCAGCACCGATAAAAAAAGAAATGCGGCAGTCAGCCCCAGAAACAAAAGCGGCTTCGAGGAAATCTTCTTTACCAGATCGGTGTTTGATACTACCTTTCCTAGAAGCATAAAGGAAACGGCATAGAGCGCGCAGTCTATGCTCCATGGCAGAAGAATCCTGCAAAAATAGTGAAGCAGGACAGCTATGAGAAGCACAATGCAGTTTATCCCGAAAAGTTTTTTCATATCTCCTTTGGCAGCGCGCATCATAAGCCAGAAAATCATACAGCTTACAAACATTCCTGTCAGAAACCAGGTCGGTGCGTTCAGGATCTGCATAAAATAGACGTTTGACACGCAGTCCGGCGGAAGCAGACAGTTTCTGGAATAAAGGATTCCAAGAAGAGGAAAAAAAGAATTCCCTGTCACCTGCCCCGGCAGAAGGCTGTCTTTGATAAAGAAGAAAAGAAAAAGGAAAAGATTATACCCAAAATAAGGAATCAGAAGGCGTTTTGCCTTTTTCCCGATAAATGTGCCGAACCTTTCCTCCGGCTTCCAGGAAAATGTCATTCCTGCCAGAACAAAGAAGACCGGCATATAGAACATTCCCCCGAAAAAAGTCACAGGCCCCAGGGAAAGTCCCGTGTGTACTACAAGCACCACAAGAATCCCGATTGCCTTTGCGATATCCATCCACAAAATTCGCTTTTTTTCCATGGTCAGCTCTCCTGTCGTTTCTTTCGCTTAAACAGTTCCTCTATTCCCTTTTCCAGCCGCCCTGCCAGCGGTTCCAGATATCTTCTGCTCAGAGCCGAGAGAACAAGGACAAGAACCCCTGTGAAAAGAAAATCAAGACCCACGGTCAGATGATATCCCAGCTTTTCATGAAGTCCCAGAAAGAACCAGCAGGAAAAGGTCGCAATCACCGAAAAATGGAGAAGGTACAGAGAATAAGAAATCTTTCCCAGGAACGCAAAAGGCTTTGCCCCGAAAAACTTCTGAAGGCAAGGCGCTCCCAGCACTCCTGCCAGCAGAAGAACAGCTCCTGCCATATGGTATATGACAGTGTAGGCAGGAGGCAGAACTGCATACATCGTGCCTGACATATCCGAACCGATAGAGGGATAAGACAAAAGCCAGAACCCGAGCAGGAACGATGCCGCAGGGAGCAGCGCATATTTTCTCCACAGCTCCATTCCTTTTTCCTGAGTACAGAAAAAATCACTTGCCGCAAAACCAAGGAAAACGCCCGCGTAATAAATATCTATTTTCAGAGTACCCAGAATGATCACAGCATACATCACATAACGAAATTTGTATTCTCCTATGAGATATGCTGTCAGATATACAAGGAGCGCTCCCCAGAACAGATAGGGAATCGTCCAGAGAACCCCGTTGTAATCATTGGTTCCCCAGGCAAAACAGCCGAACAGACTCTCGAAGAGTACGCCGGAAAGCTTCGGTTCAAACTGATTGAAACCGGCAAACCACGCCTCTGATTTTGTCAGAGCAGCCGTCTGTGCATTTTGGTAAAGACCCAGCTTCATCAGGAAAAAAATCAGGAGATTCACAGCCAGAATCATAGGCATCAGACGAAAATATCGCTTCCTCATCCCCTGTGTCAGCTTCTTTTTATCTCTTTCTCTGAAGTATCCAAGGCAGAGAACGAAACCGCTGAACACAAGAAAGAGGCAGACTGCCGCATTTCCGCTGTAGATAAGATTAAGAGGCGTCTTTCCGATGGCAATTTCTATCCCCGAAGACGTATTCGCTGTCTCCGGCAAAAGACTGTAAGCCGCATAATAAAAGGCAAATACAAAATGGCAGAAAAACACCATCAATGCGCCAATTCCTTTTAAGCCGTCAATATAGTCCAGTTTTTTCAAAACTTATCCTCCGTTTCCGTCACTGCCCTGCACAAAAGCTCCGTATAGAGATCACGCCCCTTTGCCGACAGATGAATCAGATCCTGAAAACACTCTGCATCAGAGCTGTCAAACGCCAGATCCTGCGCCCGAATCAGCTGAAAGCTTCCTTCTTCGTCCCACGTCTTCTGAAGCTTTTCTGTCTCTTCCATACAGGCGTCATAAAGAGCCATGTAGTCTTCATCTGCATACATTCTCTCATACTTCGGCGTCTCCAGGAAAAAGAGATTCATTCCGTGGCTCTTTGCAAGCTCTGCAAGAAGGGCATATCCATCCGCCTGAACCGGATGAATCCCGTCCCGCGCTCCCAG
The DNA here is from genome assembly GCA_963559965.1 of uncultured Lachnospiraceae bacterium. Classification (GTDB taxonomy): domain Bacteria; phylum Bacillota; class Clostridia; order Lachnospirales; family Lachnospiraceae; genus Laedolimicola. The sequence continues at coordinate 3,866 of CAUWNO010000076.1, forward strand.
AGCTCCCATCGCATATAGCTCGTCTCTTGTCTTTCCCGGCTGCTCAAGAAGGCTTCCTCCATTCCGAAACTGCGAGGATAGGAGTCTGTTGTTCACCGGAAAAGTAAGAATCTGCTCATTATTCGCCGTTACAAAAAATTCATAAAAATCAGAAAACGATGCCCCTGCGCTCTTTTTCATCATCTTCCATGCATCTGCCTTAAACGCAAGATCCGTATCCATCAGAATCTTGGTATCGCTGATCCACGGATCTGCCGCCGCCGTGTAGGGATAGAGATCAATGTAGAGATTTTTTACTTCCAGCCCCTCTTCCAGCATATAAGCAAGCTCCATCGGCATAAGCGCCGGCTGGTTTCCATTATAAGAAAGAATATAGGAACTGCCCGGAAGCTCTTCCTCCAGCACGTCGATGGAAAGCCCCTGACGGAACATCGACGATCCGATAAACAGATGATCGATCTCTCCCTGCTCAATGGCTGCCTGCATGCCATAGCCTGAAACCGGCAGAAGTCTCGCATATTCATTTTTCAAAAGCACGAGCAGAGCCGCTCCAAGAAGGGCTGCCGCCGCTGCTGAAAGAACTCGTTTCATATTTACCTCTCAGAAGTTAATCTATCAAAAGCTACCGTATCAGAAATTAGCATAAAGAAAGCCGGATACACCAAAGACGCCAAACAGTGCGATGCTTGCTGTCATAACCACGATCCAGAACGCGGACAGATACGTCGCTCCCCGTTCCTTTGTCTTTCCATAGACACGGCTTCTCTCATAACAGAAGAGAAGAAACAGGAAGCCCAGCACCGTAAGAAAATAAGCGGCGCAGGTATTGTCTCCTGTAAAGGGGAGAATCGAATTCTGAATTTCCACATAAGACAGAGAAAAGCCTGTGACAGCCCTGCGAAGAAAAGCAAGCGCCGCCCTACAGCTCTCCGCCCGGAAAAATACCCAGGCAAGCGTCACTCCGGAAAAGGTAAGAATTGTCTGTCCTGTTTTCCGAAGCGTTCCTGCATGTTCGTCCTTTTTGGAGCTGAACAGATTCCATATGCCATGAATGCCTCCCCAGACCACAAAATTCCAGCTTGCTCCATGCCAGAGACCGCTCACAAGAAAGGTTGTCATGACGTTGACGCCCTTTCTAAGACTCGTGACGCGGCTTCCGCCCAGAGGAATGTAGATGTAATCACGCAGCCAGGAAGACAGGGAAATATGCCAGCGCCCCCAGAACTCCTTAAGACTTCTGGAAAAATAAGGACAGTCGAAATTTTTTCTGCTTTCGATTCCCAGAAGATTCCCCATGCCGACCGCAATATCCGAGTATCCGGAAAAATCACAGTATATCTGAAAGGAATAGAAAAACGCTGCCATCACGCATGCCAGAGCCGGATAGCTCTCCGGCGCCGAAAATATCGTATCAACATATCCCGAAAGCCTGTTGGCTATCACCATTTTCTTGAAAAGTCCGAGAATGATCTTCTGAAGACCTTCTGAAAAAAGGACGCCTTCATACGAAGGTCCTCTGTGAAACGTCTCAAGAAAGCCTTCCGACCTCTCAATCGGTCCGGAGAGAATCTGCGGAAAAAAGAGAACGTAGGTCAGATACGCTCCCACGCCCCGGATTCCCCTCTCCGCTTTCCTCTTTCCCGTATAAATATCGGCATTATAGCTTATCATTTTAAAGGTGTAATAAGAAATGCCGAGAGGAAGTGCAAGCCGCAGCACAAGAGAGTCCGCCTGCAGCCCTGTCGGAGCGAGAAGCGCACTCACAGATTCCATAAAAAAATTGAAGTATTTAAATACAAAAAGAACACCAAGCTCCGGAATCACCGCTCCCAGAAGCCAGGCCCTCTTTTTCTGTTTCGTATCTGCTTTTTCTGTCTGTACGCCCGCCGCGAACGACCAGAGCCCACTGAGTACGGCAAGCAGAAGCATTCTGATATCCGCACTCATGTAAAAAATCAGGCTGGCTGCCAGCAGAATCCACATGCGCGATTTCTTTGGAAAAAGATAATAGACTGCCAGCACGCCAGCCAGAAAGGCCAGAGTCAGCATCACATTTGAAGCCATCGATTCACTCCTTGCCCGTTTTATTTTACTTTTGCTTCTGTACTTTTTGTCTCTCTGTAAATATCAGCGCCAAGACAGGCGATCATCGCAAGCTGAATCACAGAAAAGAGCACCATAGGAAGCTTTGTCTCCCCATTGATCACATTTGCATAAGCGCTGTAGGAAACGATAAGCTGTAACATCGGAAAATAGAACCGTTTCAGACGGCACATGCAGTACAAAAGCGCCGCGATATCAGCCGTGTAGCCTGCCCATGCCGGCATGTACGGCGCAAAATACGGAATCAGAAGCGCCAGAAAGAGGAAAAGCTGTACTGTCAGCATCGCCGTAAGCTTTACTCCTTTTTTCACAAAACAATATGCCGCCGTGACAAGAAGCCCCAGAAGAAACAGAAGGGAAACCCACGCAAACAGATCTGCAAACATCCGTTTTCCGATAATTTCGTAAATATTGGGCCATCCTCTTGTGAGAAGTCCCGGAAGAGCCGGTCTGAAGGAATCTACCCAGCGCCATACCCTGTACGCCGCGGCTGCTCCGCCTGCCAGAAAACTTATGGCTCCCAGCGCCTTCCAGCCCCTGAGAACGAAATAAAGGCCCGCAAATAAAAGTATTGCATAAAACACAGTTCCCCTGTTCCACAGCGCGCCGTTCGCAATCACTGTCGGATAGATTACAAGCACCGCATAAGTAAGGAAGGCTCTGTTTCTGCTCCCCGTACAATGATGCACAATCACCGCGCAGAGTACGGCCAGAAAAAACTCTGCCGCAAAGCCGGCAAGCTTCATTACATCTGTCTGCGTATATTCAATCACGCTCAGACGCAGAAAAACACCTGTACCAGTGATACAGACAGCCAGAAGAATATCCAGAAAAGTAAAAGACAATCTTCCGACTCTCCATTTTCTGCTGATCAGCGTCCTCAGAAATTCATCCATCACGCGCCCTCCTTCTCTGTAATCGGAAGCCGGTTCTCCGGGTTCGACATATATTTCCACATATCAAGCCCGACGATAATAAGAAGACCAAGCTCCACAAACGCCCACACGCCATAATAGATCGAAGGCTCGTTTGATCCCAGATGGCTCAGATACGCCATATAGGAATTAAAGGAGACAAGAATCTGAATCAGCGGCAGATAAAACCGTCGGATATTCATCATCGCATAAATAATTGCCAGCATATCCGCCACACAGCCGTAGCGCTCATGCATATGCGGCAGGAAATACGGCGTCAGTATCGCAAAAAACAGCGCCATCTGTACAATAAACTCTTTTGTAATCCGGTAACGCTTCTGCGCCATCGCAAAGAGGATGCACATGAGAATTCCCAGTATCAGCCACGTTCCCGCCGACGCATACTCCAGAAGGAAATGCTGATTTCCGATAATCTGATAAATATTCGGCCACTTAATCGACAGCGACCACACATCCTGCGCCCCCTGCGCCATATAGATATTGATAAGCTCCATCAGCGGTCTTCCTGCTATCCACGCCGGAACAATACTCAAAAAGTACAGGGTCGGAATCCACAGAAAATGCTTTATCTGCACCTTTTTATTCACCCACAGGATCACAAGGAAGGGGAAAATAAAGAGCGACTGAAGCTTAAACACGAATGCCATTCCATAAAAGAACATGGCAAGGCAGGGTCTTTCTTCAAACAGGTAATAAAAGCACAGGAGCAGAAAGGTCATGAAAATAATATCGCACTGCGCCCAGAGCGCGCTGTTTGCCCAGATCGTCGGAACGATCAGCATCAGACCATACGATACGATTCCCTTCAGACTGCTGCCTGTCGCTTTCCAGATGAGCTTTCCCATAATGGCGGCAGCCACAAAATCCAGAGTAATATGAATCGCTTTATAAGCCGTCATTGGATTGATCGGAAGCTTACTGATCACCCACAGAATATAGATAAAAGTGGGCGTATAATCATAACGGTCTGTAGCAAGGTAGGAGAATCCCATCTCCTTAAGATCCGAAATCCATGGATCCCAGTACATTTCCCAGTCCATCGTCGTCACTGTGCGCAGAATCACACGGATCGACAGACCGATCACCGTGACAGCCGCCAGATAAAGAAAATCTGTCCGGTCAAGCCCACTTTTTTTCATACACTTATTCATAAAACTCTCCTACTTGTCCAGAACGGTCTCAATAATATATTTCGGCCGCTCCTTCGTTTCCAGATAAATCTTTCCGATATATTCGCCTACGATTCCTATTGCCAGAAGCTGAAGACCGCCGATCGCCCAGATAGACACAATCGTGCTTGTCCAGCCGTGTACGGTGCTTCCTGTAAAATGAAGCACAAGAAAATAGAGAAGCATCAGAATGCTGATTCCGAAAATCAGAATACCGCAGGTCGTAATCATACGGATCGGCTTAATACTGAAGGAAGTAATACCGTCCGTCGCAAAAGCAAGCATCTTCTTAAGGGGATACTTGGATTCCCCTGCAAATCTTTCATGACGCTCATAAGTCACCACGTCAGACTGATATCCAATCAGAGGCACAATACCCCGCAAAAAGAGATTGACCTCCTTAAATTCTGCCAGTCCCTCCAGAGCGCGGCGGCTCATCAGGCGGTAATCCGCATGATTGTATACGATCTCCACGCCCATCGCCTGCATCACCTTATAAAAGCCCTGGGCTGTAAATTTCTTAAAAAACGTATCTGTCTTCCGGGCGCTGCGCACACCGTAAACCACATCGTTTCCCTCGTAATACTTTTCAACCATCTGGTCGATCACATCCACATCGTCCTGCAGATCCGCATCGAGAGAAATCGTCATATCCGCTTTTTCTTTTGCGGTCATAAGACCGGCAAGAAGCGCGTTCTGATGCCCCTTGTTCCGGGACAGCTTTACTCCGGAATAAATGGGATTGGCTGCATGCAGCTCTTCAATAATCTCCCATGTTTTATCCTTTGAGCCATCATTTACAAACATAATTCTGCTTTCCTGCGATATCATTTTGCGCTCAAACATGGAATTCATCTTTTCCAGAAGCTGCTTTGCCGTCTCCCGCAGTACGGCTTCCTCATTGTAGCAGGGTATCACAAGATATAAAATATCATTTCCTGTCATCAGGCGTCGTTCTCCTTTCACACGGCGTACGGTTCTTCTCTAACCGTCTTCCGTCTTTTCTTTAGCCGAGCAGCTCCTTCATATAAACCTCTATCGCATCCTGCCAGGGAGCAAAAGAAAAATCTGTTGTCAGCTTCAGCATATAGTTCTCCAGAATAGAATAAGCCGGCCGGTCTGCGGACGCCGGGAATCTTCTCTTATATTCCTCCGACGTAATCGGCTCTATCTCAGTCTTGCTTCCTGCCAGGCGGAGCACTGTCGCCGCAAAATCTGCCCAGTTGGTATCTCCCTCGCATGTTCCGTGGAAGAGACCGTAGTTCTCTGTGGGAAGCAGATATTTAATCGCCTTTGCAAGCTCCAGAGCGCTCGTCGGCGTACCCACCTGATCCATAACGACGCCGATTTTATCATGCGTTTTCGCAAGCTTCAGCATCGTCTTTGCAAAATTGTGACCGTCTCCGTAAAGCCATGCCGTACGGATGATAAAATAGCGGTCTGCAAAATCACGGACAAAATTCTCTCCCGCAAGCTTTGTCGCGCCGTACATGCTCTTGGGATTCACTGTATCAAATTCCGTAAGCGGATGCTCGGATACATCTCCCGGAAAAACGTAGTCTGTTGAAATATGCATCAACTTCGCGTCGGTATCGGACGCTGCAATCGCCATATTGCGCGCGCCCACTGCGTTGATTTTGTAAGCAAGATCCGGCTCTGTCTCACACTTATCGACATTCGTATAAGCCGCGCAGTTAATAATCGCATAAGGCTTTATCTCCCGTACAAAGCTCAATACATCTTCAATTTTTGTAATATCAAGCTCTCCTACGTCTGTATTTACCATTTCATACTCTGTACTTCCGGCATACTGCTGATTCACAGCCCTGCCAAGCTGACCGTTGCAGCCTGTAACGATAATCTTTTTCATCTCTGTTGTCTCCTTATTTTTATTCTGTCTGATCTGTTTCTTCTGTCTGGTTTTCCTGTTCCTGATGTTCTTCTTCCTGTCCGTTTTCTTCCTCCGGAACAACCTTTACCATAGAATCCTTATTATAATATTCACACATAGCTAGATTCCTTCCATCGTTCGGATCCGTCGTCAACGTTCCATAATAAAGGAGTTCTGGTCTATATGTTACCTCGTCAACCACAACATCGCGTACTTCCGGATCATGATAAAGAGCTTCTCTTTCTCTAATTTCCTGATCGTATACCTGCGCTTCTCCATATACAATGGATTTCAGAGCAGACGCCGTTGTAATTTCTTCAAGATCTGTCACAATGTTAACCTTCCACATTCCAATAACTACACAAAAAATACCGGCAACTCCCAGAAGACATGGTACACAGCCCTGAATAAGCTCTCTTGCCTTCTCAGAACATTTTTCATACTGGCGGCGTAGCCAACCTGCATAATAGAC
>CAUWNO010000077.1:0-10265 GCA_963559965.1 uncultured Lachnospiraceae bacterium
CCCGGGCAGAAAGCCTGACGGTACGCCTGATGCGTACGCTTCCCTCCCAGACGAAAGCTGTTCAGGTAAACAATGCTGTCACGAACGCGGGAAAAGACTGGTCTTATGCTTTTGATGTGCGTGTGATGCCGGACGGCTCTAAAAAACCCCTGATTCGATACGATGAGAAAGGAAGGGAAGTGGCTTACGAGGTAACAGAAAGCGTCCCGGACTTTTATAAGCAGCTGCCGTCCGATTCCTCAGAGACAGATGGTACGGTTACGGTACATCTTAAAAACGAACCGTATAAGATAAAGGCAGAGATTAATAAGCAGGATAACAAAGAATTTCAGCCCGTGACAGGAGCTGGCTTTGCCGTATATGAATGGAACAGGCAGTCCGGGGAATACGAGCCTTATCAAGGAACAGAAGGCGCAGTGTCCGGAGGAGAAGAGGTCTGGCTTCAGGAAACGACGCCGGGACATTATGAGACTGCAGAATGGCTGTATTACAGACCGCAGAACGAAGGAAGATTCCGGATTGTGGAGGAAGTGACGCCGGAAGGCTTTGCAGGGGATTACATAGACGGTGATCCGGAAAAGGGGAAACAGGCATACGATATTCAGATAAGTGAAGATAATACAGAGACGACGGTGAAAATCACGAATTCTCCCCAGGGCGTTTTCCTGAATAAAAGGGTACAGGGTATTGTTGAGGTTTTCAAGACAGACAGCAGCACGAAGGAGCCCCTGGGAGGGGCAGTCTTTGAAATCCGGCTGGAGGACGGAACGGTCGTAGATACGCTGACAACAGGACCGGACGGAAAAGCTGTGTCCCAGCCTCTTGATATTGCGGTGATGAAGGACGGAACATATAAGGAGCCGGTAAGATATCTTCTTGCAGAAACCGCATTGGAGGGATACCTTCTGGCAGAGCCGCTTCCCTTTACCTTTACTTATGAGGGAGAAAGCGTCCCTGTAGTAAAACTGGAGCTTGAGGTTCCGGATAAGATGGTACAGGGAATTCTCAAAGTCGCAAAGCTTGATAAGGAGACGCTTGAACCCGTAACAGGAATGGAAGCGGAAGAAGATCAGGCAGTCTTTGAAATCCTTGATGAAAAGAAGGAGGCTATAGATACATTTCGGATTGGAGCGGACGGATACGGAGTTTCCGGAAAGCTGCCGATTGCGCTCTATGAGAACGGTATATACCAGAGACCCCGGAAATACTATCTCAGGGAAAAGAAGGCTCCGGCAGGATATCTCCCGGAGACGGGGCTTCAGGAGTTTTCCTTTGCTTATGTGGATGGAGAGACGCCGGAAGTATTTTTTGAGCTGAGTATAGAAAATCAGCCGAACGACGTGAAGCTCGAGGTGGAAAAGTCTACGATTGAGCTGACGCAGGAACAAGAGGTCTATAAATACACGATAGATAAGGTACGAAATGCCGGGAACTGCCGGGTGGACAACTTTACGCTGACAGACGAGCTTCCGGAAGAGGTCACTCTGCAGACGCTGTATACAGGGACATTTAAAGGACTTTATCAGGCGGAGAGCTACAGCCTCTGGTATACGACGAATCTTCATCCGGAATACAGGCTCTGGGAAACGGATATTCCGGCAAAGGAATTTCGGAAGCTTCCAGTGGAGAAGCTGATGTTGGAGGAAGGAGAAGAAATCCGGATATTTCAGTACCGGTTCGGAACCGTGGAAAAGGGCTTTCAGGAGGAGAAGGCTCCCGTATACTTTGTAAAGGCGAAAGAGAAGCTTGATAAAGAAGGAATCATAGAAAACCGGATAGTCCTGACAGGAGACAAGCTTGGGAACAGCTATGAGGCAGAGGATAAGACCTACACGAAGCTTATCCAGTATGGTGTAATTACCCTCAGAGAGCCTTCAGGACCGAAATACCCTTCCTGGCGCATTATTTACGAGCGTTACGGTCTTGATAAAGACGGAAAGCTGATACGTCTTGCAAAAGTCCAGACGTCAGACAGAACGGTTATCGCCGGAACGCTTACAGGAGCTGTATCCGCTCTCAGTATCATTTTTATTCTCTGGAAAAGGAGAAAGAGCAGACAGCAAATCCAGTAAAGAGAAGGAGGTGAATGCGGGAAGCCAAGCCAGCTTGCGCTGAAGTTTGCCCTTCTCAGCCGCATGGCTGAATAGTTACGCGGAATAACAGAATTTTCACAGGTTTCGTATTGCTTTCTCCAAAGACAGACATTATAATAGTACTGTTATGATTGCGGGCGCTGTACGCTCAAATACAGAGCCCGCAATCAGCAAGGAGGAGAAATATGGAAGAACATAACAATGGAAATTCTAACCGCCCTCAGGGGGGCGGAGACAATCATAATAAAAGTCCCAAAAACAGACAGAGTATCCTGATGTTTCTGATGCTTACGCTTCTGGGGCTTTTGGCATGGAATTATTTTGGATCTGTCGGGGCGAGAAGCGAAACGATTACTTACGACGAATTTGAAAAGATGCTGGAAGGCGGCGAAATAAAGAGTGTGGAGATTGCCTCCAACCGGTTAAAAATCGTTTCCAAAACAAAGGATCCGATGGGAAATGAACTGGAATATACGACAGGGCTTGTTCCGGATTATCAGTTACAGGAAAAGCTTTCCAAGGCTGGAGTGGAATATTATGCCCCTGATGAAGATATGAAAGCGGTAATTATTTCAGCCGTAATCAATATCCTGCTTCCGGTTTTTCTGATTTGGTTTGTCTTTGGATTTTTCATGCGCAGAATGGGCGGCGGAGGCGGCATGATGGGCATGAACGTCGGAAAAAGCAAGGCTAAGGTTTATATTGAAAAAGATACGGGAGTTACCTTTAAGGATGTAGCCGGAGAAGAAGAGGCAAAGGAATCTCTGCAGGAGGTTGTGGACTTTCTTCACAATCCGGGCAAATATGCCCAAATCGGAGCCAAGCTTCCCAAAGGAGCTTTGCTTGTAGGACCTCCGGGAACAGGAAAGACGTTGCTTGCCAAGGCGGTTGCAGGCGAAGCCCATGTGCCGTTCTTTTCGCTTTCCGGTTCAGACTTTGTAGAGATGTTTGTGGGAGTCGGAGCTTCCCGTGTACGTGATCTTTTTGAGGAGGCGAAGAAACACTCGCCCTGTATTATATTTATTGACGAGATTGACGCGATTGGAAAAAGCAGAGATTCCCGTTTCGGAGGCGGAAATGACGAGCGCGAGCAGACGCTGAATCAGCTTCTGGCAGAGATGGACGGATTCGACAGCCATACAGCCTGCCTTGTTCTGGGCGCGACAAACCGTCCGGAGGTGCTTGACCCGGCTCTTCTGCGTCCCGGTCGTTTCGACAGACGTATTATTGTGGACAGACCGGATTTGAAAGGTCGTGTCGATATTCTGAAGGTTCATTCCAAAAACGTAAAGCTGGATGAAACGGTAGATTTGGATGCGATAGCTCTGGCAACGAGCGGAGCAGTCGGCTCAGATCTTGCGAATATGATTAATGAGGCTGCCATCCTTGCAGTAAAGAACGGAAGATCTGCAGTTTCACAGAAGGATTTGTTTGAGTCCGTTGAGGTTGTTCTTGTAGGAAAAGAAAAGAAGGATCGGATTATGAGCAAGGAGGAGCGCCGTATCGTTTCTTACCATGAGGTAGGTCATGCGCTTGTGAGCGCACTCCAGAAGGATTCAGAGCCTGTACAGAAGATTACGATTGTTCCAAGAACCATGGGAGCTTTGGGCTATGTTATGCAGGTGCCTGAGGAAGAGAAATTTCTTAACACGAAAAAAGAGATTGATGCGATGCTGGTTGGCCTTCTGGCAGGACGCGCTGCGGAAGAGATCGTGTTTGATACAGTGACGACAGGCGCTTCCAACGACATTGAGAAAGCAACCCGGATCGCACGGGCGATGGTGACACAGTATGGTATGTCTGAGAAATTTGGACTTATGGGACTGGAAGTACAGGAAAATGAGTATCTTTCCGGACGAACTGTTATGAACTGCGGAGACGCCACAGCTGCCGAGGTAGATCAGGAGGTTATGAAGATTCTGAAGCGTTCCTATGAGGAAGCGAAGAGACTTCTGAGCGAAAATCGTGACGTTATGGATCAGATTGCAGATTTCCTGATTCAGAAAGAAACGATTACTGGTAAAGAGTTTATGAAGATTTTCCGCGAGGTAAAGGGAATTCCGGAGCCGGAAGAGGAGAAGAAAGAAGAAGCTAAAGCAAAAGAAGATAAAGCGGAAAAGGCTGAAACAGAAGACGTTAAAGCAGAAGAAGCTAAAGCAGAAGAAATGAGAACAGAAGAGACAGAGTAGGGACTGCGTCCCGCGGGATGAGATTCCGTGGGACGTTTCTGTATGGGGAAAAGAAATGGGACTTACGATGAAAGAAACGGGGTTTTCGGCAGAGATATCAAAAGAGGAGATCTTTCACAGCCTGCGGTGCAGAGAAGATTCGGAGGCATTGGAAGCGTTTGAAGAAGAATACGAAAGATGCAGGAAGGAAGTCGAAAAGAACTGGGAGCCTGTGATTCTTCTGAAAGAGGCGGAAGTGAGGCGAAATGCGGAGTTTCCGGGGCTTAAGGCAGGAGAAGAGGTGCTTCTGGTTCTTTACAGCGCAGGAGAAAAGCTGAGCCGAAAATGTGCGGAGGCTTTCTCGGGTGGAGACGGCGTTTACGGGATGATGATGAATACGATGACGGATTCCGCTCTTTTTGGACTGGAGGAACCGCTTCTTGGGATCCTGAAGAAATACTGTGAGGAAAACAGGAAAGGGATTCTTGAGAGAATCGAGGTATCTATTGAGAGAGGGACAGAGCTTCAGCGCTGGATCATGGAAGAGCTTGAAGCAGAAAGTCATGGATTCTCCCTGACGTCAGGGGGAATGTTCAGTCCGGTGAAGACCTGCGCACTGGCGTTTCGCATGACGGAGAAAGAAAATATTTTCTGCGCGGCGCACGACTGCGCTTCCTGTGATCAGATTTTTTGCGGGAGAAGGAAGGTGCGCGCTGTTACAGTTACGGTTATAAAAGGAAAAAGGACAGAAAAAATAAAGGCAGAGCCGGGCGAAACGCTTCTTGCTGTTCTCGGCAGCAGGGGGCTGATTCAGGATGCGCCTTGCGGAGGGAAGGGACTGTGCGGAAAATGCCGGATTCAGCTTGTAAAAGGAAGACTTCCTGTACAAAAAGAAGAAGAGAAACTGCTCTCGCCGGAAGAAAGGGAAGAGGGCTGGCGTCTTGCCTGTCTTGCCGTTTTGCAGATGGATATCACAGTCCGGGTTCCGCAGACACAGGAAAAAAGTTTTCAGGTATTGACAGCAGGAGAAGTGAAGTCTGAAGATAAGGGAGGGGAAAAGGAGAGAGAAAAAGAGAGAAAAAGGGGAAGGGAAAAGGAAAGAGAGAGAAAGAGAGAGGAAGAAACGCTGTGCTGGGGGATAGCAGGAGATATCGGAACGACAACGCTTGCCATGCACAGTGTAGATTTGGAAACAGGGCGGATTCTTGATTCCTGGACGGGAGTCAACCCGCAGCGTCGTCTGGGAGCTGACGTTATAGCAAGGGTGGAAGCAGCTGTCAGCGGAAAGGAAGAAGAACTGCGCCAGCTTCTTCAGAAGGCTCTTGTCGAAGGAATCAGCGTGCTTATGGAAAAGAGCCGGAATAAAAAGGGACTCAAAAAGGCTGCTTTTGCAGGGAATACGGTGATGCTTCATCTTCTCAGAGGATATGACTGCAAAGGACTTGCTCAGGCGCCGTTTCATCCGTCAGCGCTGGAAATGGAGGAACTGACGTTGTGCGGGCTGACAGGGGAAAAGGTTCCGGATATTCCGGTAAGGCTGCTGCCCGGAATCTCTGCTTTTATAGGGGCAGATGTGACGGCAGGCATTTATGCACAGAACATGCAGGAAATGGAAGGACCTCGATTATTGATCGATCTGGGAACGAATGGAGAGATGGTTCTGGGAGATAAGAAGGGCTTCCTGTGCGTTTCGGTTCCGGCAGGACCGGCTTTAGAGGGGGGCAGCCTTACCTGGGGAATGGGAAGCGTCGCCGGTGCAATACAGGGCGTTGAGATAAAAAACGGGAAAACGAGGCTCAGAAGCGTTCAGGATGCGCCCCCGGAAGGAATCTGCGGAAGCGGTGCGATTGAGGCGGTTGCCGAACTCGTTCGGGAGGGGATGTTGGATGAGACAGGACTTCTGGAAGAAAAATTTTTTGAGGAGGGATTTCCTCTCGGAATAACGCTGGATGGCAGGAGAATCGTTTTGACGCAGAAGGATATCAGGGAAATTCAGCTGGCAAAGGGAGCGGTCCGTGCCGGAATTGAGATGCTGCTGAAAGAAGCGGGAGTCCAAGCGGAAGAGGTGCGCCGCATCTTCCTTGCAGGAGGGTTTGGCGTTTCCATGAATCCGGAGAAGCTTTTTGCTATCGGAATGCTTCCGAAAGGGTTCAGAGGAAGGATGAAAGCGGCAGGGAATGCGGCGCTGAAGGGCTGTATCCGCTGTCTTATGGAAGAAGACGCTGAAAAGAAGCTGAGAGATATCGTGAAGAAGAGCAGAGAGCTTACTCTGTCCTCCAATCAGGATTTTCAGGAATGGTTTATAGAAAATATGGGATTTGGGGAAAAAGAAGAAGGGTAAACGCCCGGCGCTTCCTGGCCGCTGTACGCGGATAAGAAGATGTATGGCGGAACGGTTACAATTTTTTAGTAAAAGGTTGGCTTATTTGGAGAAAAGCGGTATAATATTCTTGTATGCTGGTGACGCAGACAAATAAAAGAAAACGGGGGTACCGATGTGAAGACAACCAAGGAATTGAGAGAACAGTTTGAAAGCGGAGCAAACGACAGCCTGCTGATGGATATTTATCTGGACGAGGCTCTTCTGGATTACCAGAGACAGCGTTACGCAGATGCGATTTCCAGATATGAGGAGCTTTACGGAGCAGGAGAGGCAGAGATTTACAGTGCTCCGGGACGAAGTGAGATAGGAGGAAATCACACAGACCATCAGAATGGAGAGGTGCTGGCAGCTTCTATTAATCTTGACGCAATTGCCGTGACAGGCAGGCTGGACGGTGTTGTAAAGGTTGTATCCGGCGATGCTCCTCTGATTGAGATTTCTCTGGACGATCTGGAGAAGGTAAAAGAAGAAGAAGGAAGTACAAAATCGCTGATCAAGGGCGTTCTCGACGGAATCCGCAGACATGGCGGAAAGCTTGGAGGATTCCAGACTTATATTACAAGCGATGTTCTGATAGGAGCGGGTCTTTCTTCATCGGCTGCATTTGAGACAATTATCGGAACGATCATATCCGGACTCTATAACGATATGAAGATTTCCCCGGTAGATATTGCGATCATCGGTCAGTATGCTGAGAATGAATATTTTGGAAAGCCCTGCGGTCTGATGGATCAGACGGCAAGCTCCGTAGGAAATCTTGTTCATATTGATTTTGCAGATAAGAAAAATCCTGTTATCGAGAGTGTGGCATGTGATCTGGAGAAATATGGCTACAGCCTCTGTATTACTGATACGAAGGGATCTCACGCAGACCTGACCGGCGATTATGCAGCAGTTCCTGCGGAGATGAGAGCGGCGGCATCTGTGTTTGGAAAAGAAGTTCTTCACGGGGTAACGCTGGAGGAGCTGCTTGAAAAGGCTTCTGAGGTACGCGAGAAGGCAGGCGACAGAGCTTTCCTGCGGGCGATTCATTTCGTTACAGAGAATGTGAGAGTACAGGAAGAAGTAGCGGCTCTGCGCGCCGAGGATTTCAAAGCTTTCCTGAAGACAGTGAAAGCGTCGGGAGACTCTTCCTTTAAATATCTTCAGAATGTGTATACAAACCACGATATCGAGCATCAGAACGTTTCCGTAGCGCTTTCTATCAGCGATGCGGTTCTCGGTGAAAACGGAGTCAGCCGTGTACATGGAGGCGGATTTGCAGGAACGATTCAGGCATTTGTGAAAAATGAAGCTGTTGCAGATTATAAAAAGGTGATGGATCATACGTTTGGCGAAGGTGCCTGCAGCGTGCTTAAGATTCGCAAGTATGGCGGAATGAAGGTATTATAAGATAGTATAACGAGGAAGTATAATAAGAAAGAATAGCGTCGGTGTACAAGGGGTAATACGCCTCAGCTCTGTAAATTCGCCTGTTTTCTGCGTTATCCTCAGTCGGCGTACGTCCAGTACGCCTTCATCGTCTGCCTTGAAAACAGGCGAATTTCCTAAAGCTGAGGTCGCAGAGTCAAAAATGAGCTAATCCTCCGTCCCTGCAAGGCACTTGAACGACGCGTACAGGGCGTACGCGGAGCGAAAGTAACGCAGCAGGGGCGGGGATTCAGCCATTTTTGACCGTATTGTCCCTTGGTACACCGACGCTACTGAAAGCTTATGATAAGACTGTAAGAGGGGCGGATATGATTTTCTGAAAGGAGAGTCATATCTGCTTTTTGTTTCCCCTGTTCGATGGGAAGCAGATGTGATAAGATATAAGACAGACAGGAAGAAGAGGCAGGAAAGGAGTATGAATATGGAAAATCATACAATGATGCAGTATTTTGAGTGGTATCTTCCGGAGAACGGGCTTCACTGGAGACGCTGTGCGGCTCAGGCAGAAGCTCTGAAAAAAGCCGGTATTGATATGGTCTGGCTTCCGCCTGCCTATAAAGGAGCGGCAGGGGAAAAGAGTGTAGGCTATGATGTATACGACATGTACGATCTGGGAGAATTTGATCAAAAAGGAAGCGTACGGACAAAATACGGAACGCGGCAAGAATATCTGGAGGCTGTCCGTGCGTTTCAGAAGCAGGGGATACAGGTGCTTGCAGACGTGGTTCTAAATCATCGTATGGGTGCAGATGGTACGGAGACAGTTCTTGCGGAGGAAACGCTGGATACGGATCGGATGAAGGATATCGGAGAAGAAAAGCAGATTACCGCATGGACTTGTTTTGATTTTCCCGGACGAGGTGGAAAATATTCAGATTTTCACTGGCGGGCAAGACATTTCAGCGGAACAGACTGGGATGAGAGCGGGAAGCGCAGCGCCATTTTCCGGTTTGCAGGGAAGAACTGGCAGAGGCAGACAGACAGTGAAAACGGCAATTACGACTATCTGATGGGAGCGGATCTGGATACGGATCATCCGGAGGTTGTGCAGGAGACAGAACGCTGGGGGAAATGGTATCTGGATACTGTCGGCATGGACGGGTTCCGTCTGGATGCTGTGAAGCATATCGGATTTGATTTTTACAGGGAATGGCTGAAAACCATGCGGGACAGCGCAGGGAAAGATCTTTTTGCAGTGGGAGAATACTGGTCAAAGGATGTGAACCGTCTCTTGCAGTATCTTGATGCGATGGACAGAAGCCTTCTTTTGTTTGATGTTCCGCTTCATTTTCATTTTCTGCAGGCAGCGACTGCCGATGGAAATTATGATATGAGAAAGCTTTATGAAGGAACGCTGACGCAGAGTGCTCCCGAATGTGCGGCAGCCTTTGTGGATAATCATGACACGCAGCCCGGACAGGCTCTCTTCTCATTTATTCCGGCGTGGTTCAAGCCCATAGCCTATGCCCTGATTCTTCTTCGGAAGGCGGGCTGTCCCTGTGTCTTTTATGGGGACTACTATGGGATTCCTCATGATGGAATTGCTCCGGTCAGAGATCTTCCAGCGCTTCTGAGAATACGGGAACAGTATGCGTACGGAGAGGAGCATCTGTATTTTGACGATCCGTCTGTGACAGGCTTTACGAGGGAGGGAGACGGAGAACACCCGGATTCTGGAGCAGCCGTACTTCTGACGGACAGCACAGCAGGAAAAAAGAGAATGTATGTGGGAGTTCAGCATGCAGGAGAACTTTTCCGGGATGCGATGGGAAAGATTCCGTACGCAGTGACGATAGAAGAGGACGGATGTGCTGAATTTTCCGTGGACGGCGGTTCCGTGTCTGTATGGGTTTCTGAGAAGGCTGCGGAGCGGCTCTATATAGAATTTGGATGAAAAAGGGGAACGAAGGCCGTGTTTAATATAGAAGAAGAGCTGAAAAAACTGCCGTCCAGACCGGGTGTCTATCTGATGCACGATGAAAAGGACGCGATTATTTATGTGGGAAAAGCTATTTCCCTGAAAAACAGAGTGAGGCAGTATTTTCAGTCCAGCAGAAACAAGGGCGTGAAAATCGAACAGATGGTAACGCATATCGCGCGCTTTGAATATATCGTGACAGACTCCGAGCTGGAGGCTCTTGTACTTGAGTGCAATCTTATCAAGGAGCACAGACCGAAGTATAACACGAT
>CAUWNO010000078.1:0-10168 GCA_963559965.1 uncultured Lachnospiraceae bacterium
GATACCGGAGGATGCGATTAGAGAGGCTTTATCGATCGAGCAGAAAGCCCCATTCGTAGAAACCCGAAGATAGCCAGAATTTTGTATTATTCAAAAGATATTGAAAGTTTTGGGACTGGATTGAGGCGTATTGCAGAGACTTGTGAAGAAGCTGGCGTTAGATATGAATTTAAAAAATTGAAATCTGGATTTGTAGTATGTTTTTACCGATCTGAGGAAACGATTGATAAAAGTACGGATAAGATGAATAAAAGTACGGATAAAGTACGGATAAGTACGGATAAAATGACAATTTCTCAGAAAAAGATCGTTGAGTTTTTGCTGGAGAATGAAAAGATAACAAATAAGCAGGTACAACAATTATTAGGGGTGAAAGATTCAAGAGCGTTGAAAATATTAAAAGAGTTGGTTGAGATCGGGGTTATATCCAAAAAAGGAAAACTGAAAGGCAGCTATTACGTATTAAAAGAAGTTTAAGATTATAAATAAAAGCTTGTATAATATGGAGAATAAAGTATTATATAGAAAAATCCAAGGAGATATAAAAAGAGAAAAGACAATGAGCTATTTAGCGTGTTTGGAAATGTTATGAATAAAGAAGCTTCTGGTTGATTCCAGAGGCTTTTTATTTACGTTTTCGTTTATACTTGGAGCATTAGCGGAGCAGCTATCGAAAATAAACTGATGGACAAAGACATTAAGACAAAAAAATTGGTAATTTAAAGCTTCCTGGTACAGTCTGTTTATGCTTTCGGGAGGCTTTAACAGAATTTTTGAAAATGAATAAATGAAAAATGACAACAATGAAAAAATAAGGCGCTTAATTATTGAATTGTCTGAAATGATAGAATAAAATCATAAAAATGTAACGGGAGGGAATACAAAATGACAAAAGAACAGATTGCCCGTCTTCCCATGCTTTTTCAGGACAACAGAATAACCCGGTTTTATATCGGAGGGAAATTGCTGAATGAATGGCAGAAAAAGGAGGCGGAAGAAGATTCTAACCGATGTGAAGAACTTCTGGTCACTTCTCTAGGTGCGATCTCGAAAGGAGAAAAGGCTGGATTTGCAGTAAGCAGGACGATTGAGCAACAGGGAGGCTATCTTCTAAGCGATATTATACAGCAGTATCCAGACGAAGTACTGGGAAAGGAATTTCAGGAATATAATCCGGGAAATCTTTCTGTACTTGCCCGGGTCGGAGATACGAAAGTCCGCCTTGTTATGCAGTGCCATCCCACCAAAAGTGATGCAAATAAATATTTTGGGATGCCTATGGGTAAAACGGAAGCTTGGTATATTGCCAGGGTACGAGAGGGAGAAGGAGAAGAGCCTTGCGTTTATGCAGGATTTCGCAAACATGTGACTCCGGAATTGTGGAAATCGTTGATTGATAAACAGGATATTGAGAATATGCTGAAGTGTTTATACAGATTTCCGGTAAAGGAGGGAGACATGATATTAATTCCGGCTGGAATGCCGCACTGCGTCGGACCCAATTGTCTGTTTCTGGAGTTCCATGAATGTAATGATGTAACGATCCGCGTAGAAAAAAAGATTAACGGATTAACAATCAGCGATGAAGAAATGTACAACGGATTGAGCCAGGCGGATGGATTGAGCCTGTTTGATTATACAACATACGGAGAGGAGGAAATAACTGAAAAAATAAGAATGAGAAGAACTGTCTTACAGGAAGAAGAAAATTTCTGTCTGACACAGCTGATAGGGGAAGAGCAGAATCCCACGTTTGGAGTTGATTTGCTGACGCTTCATGGAAGCTGGGAGATGCCGGAGAGACAGTATCATCGAGTGGTCGTTGCGGTAGATGGAGATATTGTACTGCAGACAGAGGCGGGTGAAGAAGTGTTAAAACAGGGGCATGGCGCCTTGATTCCGGCAGCGTGCAGACAGGTAAGAATGATGGGAAAGAACTGTAAGGCAGTGATAGGAAAACCGTTTTTACAGTAGGGAAGAAAGGAGAAGAAGAATGAAAATTGTAGGAGTAGCAGCATGTACGGCAGGTATTGCACATACATACATAGCCAGAGAAAAACTTTTAAAGGCAGCGCAGCATCGCGGTCATGAAATCACCTGTGAAACACAGGGAAATATTGGAATAGAAGATGAGCTGCGGAGCGAAGATATCAGAGAAGCGGATGTGGTAATTCTGGCAATTGACGTTGCGATTGACAAGATGGAGAGATTTGATGGGAAAAAGGTTATCAAGGTCGATACGTCAACTTTGATTAAGAATCCGATTGGTTTTATTCAGAAGGTGGAAAAGGTGTTGGGGAAATAAGATACAGGGGGGAAAACAATGAAGGACATTATCAATATTAAAGAATTAAAACAGCATATTTTGACAGGTATTTCATACTTTATTCCGCTCGTAGTAGGAGCTGGATTAACTATGGCGATTGGACGTGTTCTGGCTGGTCAGTCTGTGGCTGATTTGGGAGAAAGCGGTATCGCGTACTATATGTTCCAGATTGGATCGCTGGGAATGCAGATGATGGTTCCTATGCTGTGCGCTTATATAGCTTTTTCTATAGGCGGAAAACCAGCGTTGGCTCCAGGCTTTATTATAGGCTGGGTTGCACAGAATATCAATACAGGATTTATAGGCGGCATGCTGGGTGGTATTGTTGTAGGTATTGTTGTGAATGTATGTAAAAAATACATTCGTCTGCCAAAGTCGCTGGAAGCACTGAAAGGAATGCTGATCATTCCGTTTTTAGCAACAGCGGTATCCGGATTGTTAATGTATGTGGTGATCCGCGGACCTATCGTATGGCTTATGAGTGTTTTAACAGCTTTTCTTCAGAGTATGTCAGAAGGATCTAAGTTTATTTACGGCGGCGTAGTAGGGGCTATGGCAACCTTTGATTTTGGAGGACCGGTGAATAAGACAGCAACCGCATTCGTAAATGCACTTTATGCAGAAGGAATACGCGATGCGAAAACAGTTCAGATTATTGCAAGTATGATTCAGCCGTTTGGTATTGCAATTTCCTGCCTGATTGCTAAAAATAAATATACAAAGGCTGAAAAAGAAACGTTAAAAGCAGCAGTGCCTATGGGCTGTTTTATGATTTCGGAAGGTGTAATACCGATTGCGGCAAGAGATCTTGTTAGAGTTGTATTTGCCTGCGTATGCGGTTCGTTTGTAGCAGGCGGATTATCGATGGTATGGGGAAATTCATCAGAGCTTTTGAACGGAGGCTTTATTGCATTTCCATTTTTCACATCGCCGGTACAAGGCTTAATCTGCCTGGCGTTGGGCTCTGCGATTACGGGAATTATTCTGGCAGTTATTAAGAAACCGGTTACGCAGATAGAAGAGAAAGCGGGAGAAGATCTGGGACAGGAACTTTCGGATGACGAATTAGATGATATTGACATTAAGATTATGTAACAGGAGGATAAGATGTTACTGAATTTAAAAGAAATTTTGGATGTGGCGCAAAAAAACGGATTTGCAGTAGGAGCGTTTAATACGTCTGATTTGGCGTTGGTACGGGCTGTGGTGGAGCAGGCGGAAGAAAGTTCTACACCGGCAATTCTGCAGTTTGCTCCGGGCGAGTTTAAATATGCGACGCCGTATTTTTTCCAGTATGTAAGAGAACGTGTCAGGGACAGTAAAGTACCCTTTGCAATTCATCTGGATCATGGAAAAAGTATGGAAGACTGCGTGGCGGCTATCAAAGCAGGCTTTACGTCGGTAATGATTGACGGTTCTCTTCTTGACTATGAAGAGAATAAAAGGGTCACAAAAGAAGTAGTAGATTTTGCACATAAGATGGGCGTGTCTGTAGAAGGAGAGCTGGGTACAATAGGAAATGCCGGTAATTCGGATGAAGGCGGAGCGGAAAGTATTATTTATACGAATCCCGAAGAAGTCGTAGATTTCGTGCAGGCAACAGGCTGCGATGCTCTGGCGATAGCCATTGGAACAGCACATGGAATTTACCCTGCTGACTATAAACCAAAGCTTCAGCTGGAGCTTTTGAAAGAATTGCGAAAGGTTTCAGAGATACCGCTGGTTCTTCATGGAGGAAGCGACAATCCGGATGAGGAGATTGCAGCTGCTTGTACCGTTGGTATTCAAAAGGTTAATATTTCGAGTGATATAAAACAGGTGTTTTTCAGGAAAGTAGATGAAATATATCGGGAGACAGGAAATTTTATGCCTCCGCAGGTTTTTAACCCATCTATTACCGAGGTGAAAAAGGTAGTACAGAAAAAAATGGAGCTGTTTGGATCTTCAGGAAAAGCAGTTCTGTATTAGGAGAAAAAATGAAAGCAAACAAGAAAAAAATATTAATTCATAATATGTTTTTGTTATTAACGGAAAATGAATATGTTCCTGTTTGCAGAATGGCGTCTGTCCTGGGATTGAGTGAAAGTACAATCAGACGTAATCTTGATATGCTGGACGAAATGGTCAGAAATGCAGGTTACGGTCAGGTTTTAAAAATACCCGGAAAGGGTGTGCATTTGAAAAAAACAGCAGATGCGGATGAACAGATGGATGCGGTAATCAAAGCCATCGGAAATTACGAACTGCAGAATATCCTGACAGATGAACAACAGATTTATAAATATCTTTTTGAACTTTTGAAGGCTGCTCCGGAGAGACTTACTCTGGAGCAGCTGAGCCAAAGTATGTACGATTCCATACCGGTTGTGAGAAAAAAGCTCTCTCTGGCAGGCGAATGGCTGAGTCTGTTTGGGCTACAGCTCAGAGTGAAAAAGAATTACGGCGTGTATCTGGAAGGCGGTGAAGAAAACGTTCGGATGGCGATATGTCATCTGGTATCCGGAAACGAGCTGTATGATGCGGAGACAGGAATTGCTTTTTTCTGTAAAGGGATTGATCTGGATAGATTAAAAAGATGTATTTCTGATTTGGAAAAGAGCTGGAATTTTAAATTTTCAGAAGATTCCTTTTACGCACTGCTTGTTTATGCAGCCCTGTCTGTATGTAGACACAGGAAAAACAGTATTTGTCTGGATGAAACGGAATATCAGACAGTGATTCAGTACAATGAATATCAGTGGGCGAAATCTTTGTTTCGGATGATAAATGAAGAATTTGGTACGAAAATCGGAGAGGATGAGATAGTATTTTTTTCCATACAGCAGCTTTGTTCAGGAACATTGATTGATTTCAGATACGGGGACAATTTTGCGTACAGGTATGACGAGAAACTGAAAGAATTTATCCATAAGATTATTTCTGTAGTAAGTGAAATATTAAATGCTGATTTAACAGGAGATGAGGAGCTTTATTACGGGCTGTTGAATCATATTCGCCCGGCTATTTTTCGTATGCGCTTTGAGAAGCACAGCACGGATACTTTAACAGATTTTATAAAAGAGGAATATAAAGATACATTCAGAGTTTCATGGGCGCTGTCGATTTTGTTTGAAGAGTATTATGGAATTAATATTTCGTCTACAGAATTAAGTTATATAACACTGTATATACAGGCTGCGCTGGAAAGAACATATAAATTATTAAAAATAGCACTTGTTACAGAGCTGGGAATGGGACTGAATCAGATGTTCTGTAATCGTATCAGGATGGCAGTTCCGAGAATAGAATCTATTTCTATTCTCTCCCTTCATGAATTTAAAACAGAAATATTGAAGCAGTATGATTTGATAATCACAACATCAAAGCTGGAAGCAGTCAGTGAAAAAATTGTACAGATTAATGCTGTGTTAAATGAAGATGCGATTACTCTCATTAATAAAAGACTGAGGCAGCTGGAACATAAAAACACCCTGGAGAGAAGCCGATTTGATGTGTCATGTCATTCGTTGTTCGATCCCAGACTGATTTTTCAGAATGTATCTGTTTCAGATAAAAAAGAACTGATCGGTTTTCTGGCAAATGCACTGACGTCAATGGGATATGTATCAGAGCGCTATGCAGGAAGTGTTCTTAAGCGTGAAAAAACAGTTTCTACTTATATAGGAAACGGGGTTGCGATTCCGCATGGGACCTCCGGGTATGCAAATGATTCCAAAGTAGCGATTGCTTTTTTGAGCCATCCGATACCGTGGAATGAGTCGGAAAGTGAAATGGTGGACAGCGTATTTTTGCTGGCTTTTCGAATAGAGGATACAGACAGTTCAAAACAGGTTCAAATGTTCTATAAAGTATTTTTGGAGCTGATACAGACAGATGAAAGCCTTAAGTATTTAAGAGGCATGTCTTCAGAAGAATTATATAAATATCTGGTGCAGTAAGGAGTAAAGGGTATGAAATTAAAAGATGTATTGGACGAAGAAATTATTCAGATCGGAATGAAAGCACAAAACAAAGATGATGCGCTTCATCAGATGGCGAAGCTTTTATATGAACATAACTATGTAGATGATATAGAAGGGTTTGTGGAAGACGTTTATTTGCGTGAGGCTGAAGGAGTGACTGGAATTGGTCAGGGAATTGCGATTCCTCATGGTAAAAGCAAGAATGCAAAACGTCTGGGAATTGCGATCGCAACGCAGGAAACACCTATAGAGTGGGAGACGCTGGACGGGGAAAAGGTTGATACGATCTTTTTGTTCTGTGTAAGCAGTGATGCAGATTTTGCACGCAATCATATGCTGATGCTTTCCAAGGTGGCTGCGCGGCTGGCAGATGATGAGCTGCTTGAAAAAGTAAGAAAAGTAAACTCGTCGCAGGAAATGATAGAATTATTGTCTGGAGAATAGAACTATGAAGCATTTGTATCTGAATTTAAAGCGCTTTGACGTACCTGTTGAATTGGGAGGAGTAAACCGAATAGCGCCTGTATCAGGATGGGGGCAGTATATAGTGAACAGCACGCAGGAAGTGCTGAAAAAATATGAAGAAGAAGCAGAATTTATTCAGTTTTTTCCGGAAGCTCATATTTTAGCAGCAAATGCGGCGCGATTGGCAGATAGCCCCGTACAAATTGGATGCCAGGGAATATACCGGATGGATACAGGAGAGAACGGTTTTGGAGCTTTTACAACGAATTGCCCGGCATCGGCAGCAGCAGCCCTGGGAGCACAGGCTGCTATCATTGGACATTGTGAGGAACGAAACGATAAGGCGGGAATTTTAGAGGCGGCAGGTGTAAAGGATACTGCAGCTGTAAATCATATATTGAATCAGGAAATCAAACAGGCGGCAGCCCGTGGACTGAAGGTCCTTTATTGCATCGGAGAAAAAAGCGAAGAACAGGATAACTGGCAGGAGGTTCTGGGAGAACAGCTGGAAATCGGACTTGACGGAATAGATACCTCAAAAGTGGTCATCGGATATGAACCTGTCTGGTCTATTGGTCCGGGAAAGACACCGGCAGACAAATCGTATATTACAAAGACGGCACGTTATATTAAAGAAAAAACAGGAGGTCTTGATGTAGTTTACGGAGGCGGTTTGAAGAAAGATAACGCAAAAATGCTTTCGTCGATAGAGGAAATTGACGGCGGACTGATTGCATTGACGCGTTTTGATGGAGATATTGGATTCTATCCGGAAGAATATCTGGAGATTATACATACTTATCTGAGAAAGTGAGGAACAGGAATGAAATTAGATTTTGAGTACGGGAACGGAGTAATGACGGCAGAACTCCCAGATGAGACAGACGTGTTTATTCCTGGACAGACGGTACCAGATCCGCCGTTTATTCCGGAAGAGCAGATTGCAGAAAAGACACTGGAATCTATCAGAAACCCTATGGGTATGCCGCCTCTTTCTCAGCTGGCGCATAAGGGAAGTACAGCGGTAATCGTGATTCCAGACATTGTAAAAGGCGGCTGTCAGCCGACTTCGCATAGAAAGACGGCGATTCGCTTAATTGTAAATGAATTATATGCGTCAGGGGTAAATAAGAAGGATATTCTGCTTTTGTTTTCAAATGGACTGCATCCGAGAACAACTGTAAAAGAGGCCAGACAGATTCTCGGAGAGGAGCTTTTTAATGAGTTTTACTGGTCGCATCAGATTACAAGTCACGATTCCGAGGATTATGAGCATCTTGTAGACTTGGGATGTACAGAACGCGGGGATCGGGTACTCATGAATAAATATGTATTTGACTGTGATATACCGATTCTGATAGGGCACACTCAGGGAAATCCTTATGGAGGATATTCGGGAGGGTATAAGCATTGTGCAACAGGCATTACGCACTGGAAATCAATTGCGTCACATCATGTTCCGGATGTAATGCACAGACCGGATTTCACGCCTGTTTCCGGACATAGTCTGATGCGGTCCAAATTTGATGAAATCGGTATGTTGATGGAAGAGAAGATGGGACATCCCTTTTTCTGCTGTGATGCTGTTCTGGATACCTATTCGCGTCAGATTGAGATTAATTCGGGTTATGCAGCTGTGATGCAGCCAAAATCCTGGATTACTGCAAATAAACGTACTTATGTTCCGTTTGCAGAGGAAAAATATGATGTAATGGTATTTGGCATGCCGCAGGACTTTCACTATGGGAATGGTATGGGTACTAATCCAATTCAGATGATGCAGGCGTTGTCTGCACAGGTTATCCGCCATAAGAGAGTGATGAAAGAAAATTGTGTAATTATCTGCTCTTCTATCTGTAACGGGTATTTTCATGATGAAAGATGGCCATATTTGAGAGAATTGTATGAGATGTTTCAGCATGATTATATGAATGTATTGCCGGATATGAATCGTTATGGAGAGTATTTTGCAACAAACGAAGAATATATACGAAAATATCGGTTTGCGAATGCTTTTCATCCGTTTCATGGCTTCTCTATGATGAGTTGCGGACATATAGCAGAAATGAATACCAGTGCGATTTATATTGTAGGAGCGCAGGAGCCGGGAATTGCAAGAGGTATGGGACTGAAAACGCGTGCAACGTTTGAGGAAGCTCTGGAAGATGCGAAGAAAAAGTATGTAGGAGAAAAGCCCAATATCCTTGCTTTGCCTAAGACCTTTAAGTTGGGGGCTGTTCATCTGTGCATGAAAGACGATGACTTATCCAGCGTATAAAAAACAGGACTGCATCTGAGAGGAGATTTCAAAACTCTCAGATGCAGTCCTGTTTTTTAATCCGGCCAGTAACTTTCCAGAGCAGGAAGCAGGCGTCCGGCATAGATTTCGGAAAGAAGGGCGTTCAGGCGGCGCATGCAGGCGCAGGTCTGCTCCGGGGAGAGAAGACCCTTTTCCAGAGCCTCCGCAACTTCATCTAAATCGACGACGTGAATTTTTCCGTCAGGGTAGATAAGAACGTCGGCAAGAAGATCGGTAAACAGATAAGAATCTGTTTCGCTGTCGTGCGAGACGTCGATAATATCGCAGTACCAGCAGAGGAGTTCGTCGCTGTGATTGAGAAAACGGCTTACCTTCCAGCCCTGGTTTAAAAGATAGCAGGAGGAACCGTGACTTAACTCTTTCTTGGGACGGAGTGTTTTCCAGCGCGTAACGAGAAGCGAATCGCTGCGAAAAAGGACTTCATCGTCGTCGAGGCGGATACATTCGGATGGGATCAGACGCTTTCGGAATAATACGGGCTTTTCTGTCATGGGCTGCCTCCTTTTTGCTTATTGATAATTTTTTATTACAGTCATGGAATCGTGCTGTACAAACTGTTTGTCAGAAGAGCGGCGGTTGTAATAGGTGCGCTTATAAGTATCCGGATCAGGCAGAAGCAGGAACTCAGACGGTGTGCAGCCTGTGATTTCCTTGAATACACGATTAAAAGTCCGGATATTATTAAATCCGCAGCTCAGAGCGATATCTGTAAATTTCTTTTCTGTGTGGCGCAGTTCATAGGCGGCGCGCTCGACGCGTACCATGTTCAGATATGTCACAAAATTGATTCCCATAAGTTTCTTGAAGATCTTGGAAAAATGACTGTGGCTGAAATTCATTTTTTCTGCCGCATATTCCAGAGTGATATTGTCCGTATAATGCAGATCAATATAGGCAAGCAGATCCTGAAGATCTGCGAGTAGATGCGCGCGTTTTCCGTCAGGCACCTGATCGGCGTCTGCACGGGGGTGATGTCTTTTTAAAAGCGCCCAGAAGGTTTGTAAAGAAGAAGTAATTACTTCTTCATAAAAGGGTTTTCTTTCTTCCAGTTCAAGGGAAACCATGTCGATAAGCTGGAGAAGGCGTTCGGCAAGG
>CAUWNO010000079.1:0-10128 GCA_963559965.1 uncultured Lachnospiraceae bacterium
TTTGAACATGAGGGCGACAGCCTTCAGCATGAAATGTCCGCGGCGCTTGCAAAGGCTTTCGTCACACCCGTGGATCGCGAGGATCTCGCCATGATCAGCCAGAATATGGATGATGTGACGGACAAGCTCGAAGAAGTTTTGCAGCGCTTCTATGTAGACCAGATTCAGACGGTAATTCCTGACGCTGTCACCTTTGCCCGCAAGCTTGTGGGATGCTGTGAGCTTCTCCGGGAAATTATGCGCGAATTCGTCAACTTTAAAAAGCCCGCCAAACTCCACGAGCTGATTATTCAGCTGAATCAGATGGAGGAGGAATGCGATAAATTCTATCTGGACGCCACGCTGAACATTCGGAATCACTGCAGCGACGTTCTTGATATCATTTCCTGGCGCGAAATTCTTGATCATATGGAAAACTGCTCTGACGCCTGCGAGCATGTAGGAAACTGTGTAGACATGGTCGTCCTGAAAAACACCTGATTTTCAGCAGAAGCATAGGAAAAATACCTGGCAACGCAAAAGGAGGAAGCGCCATCCTGCGCATTCCTCCTTTTCTTTTATCTTTTTATCCTATCTTATTCCGCACTTATTTTACACAAATTTATATCCCATTCCGCGTACCGTCTGTATATACTGCGGATGATCCGGGTCTTTTTCTATTTTCTTTCTCAGATTTCTCACATGAACGTCTACCGTCCGCGTCTCGCCGGAATATTCATAGCCCCAAATCAGTTCCAGAAGCTGTTCCCTGGTAAACACACGGTTTCTGTGACTGGCAAGAAGATAGAGAAGTTCAAACTCTTTCAGGGACAGCGTCACCGGTATATTGCTGACGCGCACCTCTCTGGCTGTGTTGCTGATCATCAGATCGCCTATCACCATCTTTTCTTCCGGCTCAGACTCTATCTTCTCCAGCGAACTTCTGCGCAGAAGAGCCTTTACCCGCGCCTGCAGCTCGCGTATGCCGAAGGGTTTGCTGATATAGTCGTCAGCCCCCATCTCCAGCCCCAGAACCTTGTCTATCTCTTCTCCCTTGGCTGTCAGCATAATCACAGGCATCGCCGAAAGCTCCGCGTCGGAACGCACCGCCTTCAAAACCTCGATTCCGTCGATTCCCGGCAGCATATAATCCAGGAGAACAAGATCCACCTTCATTGTGTGAAGCACTGCAAGTCCCTTCTCACCCGTCTCTGCGCGCAGCACATCATAACCGCCTTTTTCCAGATTATATTCCAGAAGGTCCAGGATATGCTCCTCGTCGTCTATTGCCAGTATTACTTTTTTAGCCATTCCCGTCATCCCTTTCCGTATCAGTAAGGCAGCCTTACTGTAAATTCTGTCCCGACTCCCGGTCTGCTCGCAACTTCAATCGTTCCATTATACAATTCTACGATATGCTTTACAATGGAAAGTCCCAGTCCCGTGCCGCCCTGCGCCTTGGATCTGCCTTTGTCCACACGATAGAAGCGCTCAAAGATTCTTTCCAGCTGCTCCTCTTCCATTCCGATACCCGTATCAGAGACCTCAATCACCAGTTGAGCCGCTGTGCTTTTGCAGGTGATTGTGACAGCGCCGAATTCTGTCGCCTTCAGCCCGTTATCCACCAGATTAATCAGAAGCTGCTTGAGCCTGTCACGATTGCAGCTGTATGGGGGCACAGAAGCATCCGGTCTGAAAATCAGACGGACATGCTCCTTTACCTTCGGCTCCAAAAGATCGGTAACCTCTGTAATTACAGCATTGACGTCGCACGGCTCTCTGCGCGTATCCTGCCCGCTCTCTATCTCCGAAAGCAGAAGCGTATCTGTGATCAGATTGCTGAGACGTTCCGTCTCAATCTCTATGATGTCGAGAAACTTATGGGCTATCTTCGGATCCTCAACAGCTCCCGCCTTCAATGTCTCTACAAAACCTCTGATAGAAGTCAGCGGCGTCTTCAGTTCATGCGTCACATTAGAGACGAACTCTCTGCGCATATTTTCCACCTTTTTCATCGCAAGTACATATCTGCGGAAATAGGCTCCAAGAAAAACCACAAGCATCAGAAGAATCAACATGGCAAAAACAGTCGAACGGATAAACTGATAGTCCATGTCGCGCAGCTCCTCAAGCGGAACCGCCACACGCATCACGCCGTGAAAGTCTCCGCTGTCTACAGGAACCGCGCAATAACAGTAATCCATTTTAAAGGTATCTGATTTTCGTATCAGGCTGTTGCTCTCGCCCTGAAGAGCTTTCTTCACCTCTTCCCGGTCCAGATGATTGCTCATCAGCTCTCCCGCGCCCTCAGATTCGCCGAGCACGTTTCCCCGCGAATCTATGATCGTGATCCTTACGCCGTATTCTTCTGCATAGACATCTGCGAAGCCCTCAAACGTATTGACGCCCTGTGCGTCTTCTTCCGGAACCTGCTTTTCCAGCATCAGCTCCCGCAAAAGCTCCGCCTGTGTCAGAAAGCTTTTCTCACTCTGGTGCTCCAGATAGCTGAAGCCGTTTGTCCAGAACGCATATTCAAAAGCTACCAGCACGACAATCGCCGCGACGACGTACCCAATCAGTACCTTCTTTTTCAAAAATTATGCCTCCTTCTCATCTGCCACATAGCCTACGATATTGTTGGCATGATCTGAGATTCTTTCAATATTGCTCAGCATATCGAGGAAAATCACACCTCTTGCCGCAGAACATTCGTTTCTTGCCAGACGATCAATATGCTGTGTACGCAGATCCTCCTCCAAATCATCTATCTCGTCTTCGATCTGAATCACCTGCTGCACATAAGCAATTTTCTCTGTGCCGCGCGCCAGAATCGCCGCCTTGACGGAATCCATCGCCAGCCCTGTAATCTCATTAAAGCCCTGTATTGCCTCCAGTGAAAAGCTGATTCCATCAGTTATCATGGTCTGAGCAAGCTCTGCAATATTATCGCAGTGATCGCTGATTCTCTCAATATCGCTTACCGTATACACAAGATTATTTACAACAAGACGCTGCTGGTCGGTAAGAGAGCCCTTGCTGATCTCTGCAAGATACTCTGCCATCTTTTTCGCATAATCGTTCATGTTTTCTTCTATCTTTACCGCCTTGTCCACACGTCTCTGGCTTCCTGTGCGCACTGCGTCAAAAGCCGTCTGCGCATGAAGCTCTGCAAGCTCTCCCATGCGGACAACCTCTTTTACCGCGCTCTCTACTGCGATAGAAGAAGATTCAAGAAGACGGTTGTCGAGATGCGGAAGCACATAGACTGCGTCCTCGTCCTCGTCTTCCTGACCTTTTCCTTTTACAATCACATCAGACATCTTCACGAGCCAGTTGGCAAAAGGATACAGAAGAATCGTATTTGTCACATTAAAGAAGGTATGGAATACGGAAATTCCCACACTGTTCACCTCTGCCAGCGCCATACTCCTGTTAAAGGAGAAAAATACAAACATACCTACTCCGAAAATCACCGCTCCAAGCGTATTAAACAGAAGATGGATCACTGCCGCTCTCTTTGCCGTTCTGTGCGCTCCAAGGCTTGAGAGAAGCGCCGTGACACAGGTTCCGATATTCTGTCCCAAAGTAATGAAAATAGCGGAGCTCCAGTTGACAAGCCCGTTTGCCGCCAGCGTCTGAAGAATACCTACGGAAGCAGAAGAGCTCTGAATAATCGCCGTAACCACAAGTCCCGTCAGAATTCCGAGAATCGGATTGCCGCCCAGTATACGGAACGCGTCTGCAAAAATCGGGGCGTCGCGATACGGTGTAATAGAATCTGACATAAAGCTAAGACCGATAAAGAGTACGCCGAAGCCGATCAGAATCTCGCTCAGATCCTTTGCTTTCTCCTTTTTGGCGAAGAGAAGCATAAACGCTCCGATTCCTATCAGAAGAGGTGCAAAAAATTCCGGTTTAAGCAGCGCTCCCCATTCGCTCATCGACACAAGCCATGCGGTGATCGTCGTACCGATGTTGGCTCCCATAATAACGCCTACCGCCTGTGTCAGGTCAATCAGTCCTGCATTGACAAAACCTACCACCATAACCGTCGTCGCTGAACTGCTTTGAATAATCGCCGTAACTCCTGCTCCCACAAGAATTCCCATCAACCGGTTTCTAGTTAAAAATTCCAGCAGGTGCTTCATTCTGTGACCTGCTGATTTCTGCAGACCGTCTGCCATCACGTTCATGCCGTACAAAAACATTCCCAGACCGCCCGCAAAGCGAAACAGCATCTCAATGTGTTCCATCCCTTTTTCCCTCCGTTGTAAATAAACGCTTTCTTTTTCCTGCGCAGCTGCATTCTGCCAGCTCTGCACAGAAGAGTTCTTTTACACTTTATCAAAAGCCCGTAAAGTTTGTTCGCAGGTTTTGTAAAGTCTATGTAAAGTATATAACATTTTCTTAACTTTTTCTTTACCTTTTTCAGATGTTCACAATTTATTCATATTTCTTTTAAAAATCGTTAAACAGATACTCATACCCCATTCATTTTCCCGCCATATAATAGCATCATAAGATAACACAAATAAATCAGCCAACACTTACTTTTTTTGAATAAACTTTTTCATAATAAATGCCAGGCAGAACAGCTGCCTGGCATCCTCCCATTTATGGACTTTTTATCTTCCGTATTTTCGAACGGTTCCTGGATTTTCAGAATCTCATTCTGATACTTTTTCTTCCCAGTCTTCCCCGTAAAGCTCCTCCATCGTATAGACGCGGACTGCCGATTTATCTTCCACATCTTTATATGCAGGCCACATGATTCTAACAACGCAGAAAAGCGCCGCTCCCGCAATCCACAGACACACAAGCGTTGTCCCTGCCTGTGCAAGAGATCGCATCCAGGCTCCCGTCCGCCGGCAGAGCCGCCGGATCAGAAGCGAGATCCCCTTCGTGATATAATACATAAACGGAATCAGCATCGGCATACTGTACCTTCCCTGAGGCTGGTAATCTGTCGCATAGGAATACCAGAAGTTCAGAATATTCGGCGCAAGAATCGCTGCCGCCATTCCCACATGCCAGAAAAGAGTCTCATAATTTACATGGCGTTCCTTTCCCCGGCTGTGAAGACGGGCCACTCCCTCAAGAACTCCCCCCAGAAGCCCCGTTCCCAGTATCAGAGCGTAGCCAAGGTACATCCACCAGCGCAGCGCGTACCACAAAGGACCGAGTACGCCGATAAAGCTTTTTGCAACAGAAACAATCCAGTCTGAACGAAACAGCATATAAAGCATGGATCTTCCCTGATTCCGGTAGGTTCGCCTGTTTGATGGCTTCAGAATATCCATCGCATACTGTTCTGCATAAAGATCCTGCGTGCGCAGTCCGAGAATATCTCCGTCGTACAGGAAATAGTTTCTTATAAACCACCAGCCTGACAGCGCAAAGGTGATTCCCAGAATCAGAAAGCCTTTTCTCCAGAATTCTCCCCAGCACGCCTCTCCTCTCCGGCTTCTTTCGAGATAAAAACCGAAAAATACAAGAGCTGCCGCAAGAAGAAAACCATAGGCGTTATAATAAGAAAGAATGCAGATGGCAAAGCTCAAAGAGAGCTTCACACAGGTGTGGATGGAAAATCCGTCTTCCCTTCCGGAAAGCAGATACCAGACAATCATAGCCGAAGCCATCAGCGCCATGGAATCGCAGTTCAGGTAAGTGAACAGAAAGGCTGCCTGCGGAAGGCAGACTACAAGAAGCGTAAACAGCCACTGCATTCCGGGCGAGGAAAACAGCTTCTTTGCCGTCAGCCTTACATAAGCCGCAAACACAAGACCGCAGATTACGCTCGTCAGTCTTCCTGCGAACAGAATCAAAAAAGAATCCTCTGTAAAGAACATCGCAGCCCTCACAAAAAGAGCTTCCAGTATCTGCGGAAGAATCGGCCGGAAACCATAGGTGAAGCCCCAGGAGTAATCCATAATCTCCTGCTGATATCCCGTAGGAAGTCCTCCGTATTCTACGATATACTCCACAATACGGGAGCGCATATATTCGTCCGGTCCTTCATTAAACGGAAGAATATATGCCCATGCAAGCCACACACATAAAATAAAGGCGAAGAACAGAATTTCCAGTCCTTCCTCTTTCGTAATTTTTTTCATCGTCTTATTCCTTTGTAAACATAAATCTGCACCGGAGCAAAACTGCATCGCCTGCATATTCCGGCGCTTTCTTCTCATTATAACAACTAAAAATGGGAAAGACAAGAAAGGATTCATTATTCGACTTGTCAGGCCGCGCGGGGAAGGCGCAGCCGCAAGCTCGAATAAAATAAAGGGAGAGATAGGGCCTGCAGCCCCTGTAATAGAAAAAAGACGTCACCCGGGAATTGGTAACGCCTTTGTTATCATTGGTAAATCAGATATTCATCTTTCGTTTCGTTTATTCTATTATAATTCAACAAAAATTTCAATATCTGTATTCGACAAATTTTTCTGTCGATTTTTGTAATTTTATGTTTGTTCTGTACAAACTCATTCAAGCATCAGCTTGGCGCAGCCGTAAATTCCCGCATCATTTCCAAGCTCTGCCAGTACAAACGGCGTCTCCTTTGCCGATTTGAATGCGTGAATTCTGTAATGCCTGCGGACATAATCGAGAAGGACAGGACCAGCCTTTGATACGCCGCCTCCAATCACGATAACCTCCGGGTCAAGCACAGCCGTCATCGACGCCACCGCTGTTCCAAGATATTTTCCGAAGCGCTCTGCCACCTCAACGGCAAGGGCGTCTCCCTCTTTTACTGCGTCGAAAACGGTCTTTGCCGACATCTCTTTGCCGCGCATGGAAGACGGAGCGCTGCTTTTCTCCAGAATCTCTTTTCCCAGCCTTGCAATTCCTGTCGCAGATGCAAACTGCTCCAGACAGCCCTTGTTTCCGCAGCCGCAGCACTCGTCCAGCTCATCATCCACAGGCATATGCCCAATCTCTCCTCCGGCTCCGTGCGCGCCTGTGAGAATCTTTCCGTCCACAACAATTCCGCCGCCTACGCCCGTTCCAAGCGTCATCATCAGTACGTTTTTATGTCCTTTTCCTCCGCCCAGCCACATTTCTCCGAGCGCAGCCACATTCGCGTCGTTTCCGGCTTTGCAGGGAAGCCCTGTCAGCTCCGACAGCTCTCTTGACACTTCCTTATAACCCCATCCCAGATTTGCCGTATGAGGAACGATTCCTTCTGCCGATACAGGTCCCGGAACGTCTACTCCGATTCCTGCGATCTCCTGCACATCGATCCCCTTTTCTTCTGTTTTCTTCCGGATAGACGCCGCAATATCCGGAAGAATTGCAGCCCCCTCCTCTTCCGTCTTCGTGGGTATCTCCCATTTGTCGAGAATAATCCCGTCTGCGTCAAAAAGACCGAGTTTGATCGTCGTTCCTCCTATATCTGCTCCAAAACAATATTTTTTCATATCATCTTCCCTTTCCTTCTTCTACCCTCGCGTCTGTGAAACCCCTGTCTTTCTCCTGCCTTTTCAGCTTCTTCTCGCCATGCTCTCCTGTACGCGGCGGTACAGCTCCTGCGCCGCATTGTATCCCATCTTCTTCTGTCTGTGGTTTACAGCCGCTGACTCTACGATAATCGCAAGGTTTCTGCCCGGACGAATCGGAAGAGAATGACATACGACTTTATTTCCCAGAAATTCTGTGTATTCCTCCTCAAGTCCCAGACGGTCGTATTCCTTATCCTTGTTCCAGTCTTCCAGCTTGATTACCATATCAATCTGCTGCGTCTCTTTTACACATTCCACGCCGAAAAGCGTCTTTACATCCACAATTCCGATACCGCGCAGCTCGATAAAGTGCTTTGTAATCTCCGGCGAACGTCCGATCAGCGTATCGTCGCTTACCTTGTGAATCTCCACCACATCGTCCGTCACCAGACGATGTCCTCTCTTAATCAGCTCCAGCGCAGCTTCACTCTTTCCGATTCCGCTTTCGCCCATAATCAGAACGCCTTCGCCGTATACGTCCACGAGAACGCCGTGAATGGAAATGCGGGGCGCCAGGGCAACATTCAGCCAGCCGATAATAGCCGCCATAAAGTTCGAGGTCTTCTTATCCGTTCCGAATACCGGAACCTTATACTTGTTCGCCAGCTCAAGAGCCATCGGCTCCGGCTCTGTGCGCGAGGTATAAATCACACAGGGAATGCTGCTGGAAAAGAATCTCTCGTAAATCGGTCTTTTTTCCTCCTCACTGCGGCTCTGAAGATAGGTATACTCCACATAGCCGACAATCTGCACGCGCTCCGAAGCAAAATGATCAAAATATCCGGAAAGCTGAAGAGCCGGACGGTTAATCTCCGGCGTATCCAGCATCATACCGCTCATATCAATATCCGGCGTAAGGTTTTTCAGATTCAGCTTTTCCACCATCTGCGTCAGTTCTACAGTCTGTACACTTCCCATAATTTCTCCCTTTCTTTTCTGATTTCGTTCCCGAAATGTTCTGATTTTATTTTATCATACCGCCGGAGGGACATGCAAGCCTATCCCTCTTCTTTGGCATGAAAGAACTCCCATACCTTTTCTGCCGCTGCCCGGTTCATAGACGGAACTTCGCAGAGTCTCCCGATATCTGCCTCTCTTATCGCTTCCAGAGACTGAAATTCCTTCATCAGAGCTTTCCGGCGCGCTGGACCTATGCCTTCGATATCATCCAGTATCGAATGTACCTGTTCCTTACTTCTAAGCGATCTGTGATATTCTATCGCGAACCGGTGCGCCTCGTCCTGAATACGCGTAATCAGACGGAAGCCCTCTGAATTTCTGTCTATCGGAAGCTCCGTATTATGAAAATAGAGTCCGCGTGTTCTGTGATTGTCATCCTTCACCATTCCGCAGACCGGAATCGCAAGTCCCAGCTCGTCCAGAACCTGAAGAGCGATATTGACCTGCCCCCGTCCTCCGTCCATCATAAGAAGATCGGGAAAACGGGTGAAGCTTCCCAGCTCTTCCGGCAATTCTTTTCCGCGCAGCTCCTGTCCTTCCTCCAATCCATGACGAAAACGGCGCAGAAGAACCTCCCTCATACTTGCGTAATCGTCAGGACCCTGTACCGTGCGTATTTTGAACTTCCGGTAATCGCTGCGTTTCGGCTTTCCTTTTTCATATACGACCATGGAACCGACAGACTCAAACCCGTTTGTATTGGAAATATCAAACGCTTCCACACGAGTAATTTCCGGAATGCCCAAAAGTCCGGCGATCTCTTTCATCGCTCCTATCGTTCTTCCTTCTTCTCGTTTTATTTTTTCCTTGTCCTGACTGAGAACGAGAGCTGCATTTTTCTTTGCCAGCTCTACCAGCTTTTCCTTTGAGCCCATTTTCGGAACACGCAGGTAAACTCTGTGTCCCTTTCTCGCTGTAAGCCACTGTTCTATCAGCTCTCTGTCCTCTATCTCTTCCTGAAGCATCAATTCCCGGGGAATATAGGGCGTTCCCGCATAAAACTGTTTGATAAAGCTTCCCAGGATCTCCCGGGAGCTTTCGCCCTCCGCCGTCCTCAGGCAGAAATGATCCCTTCCTATCAGGCGACCGTCCCGCACGAAGAATACCTGAACCACCGCATCCTCTCCGTCGGCAGCAAAGGCTATCACGTCTTTGTCCTCCATATCGCTGTTTGTGATCTTCTGCTTCTGAGCTATCTGCCTTACGCTGTTTAGCAGCTCTCTGTACTCAATCGCCGCCTCAAATTCCATCGCATCCGACGCCGCCTTCATTTTTTCTTCCAGCTCTTTTAAGAGAGGCGAATAATTTCCGTTCAGAAAATCAAGAACCTTCGCCACCCTCTCTCCGTACTCCTCCCGGCTTATATAACCCTGGCAGGGCGCAGCACACTGTTTAATATGGTAATTCAGGCAGGGACGCTCCTTCCCGATATCGCGCGGAAGATTTCTGCTGCAGGTTCTGATCTGGTACAGCTTATGAATCAGATCAATCGTATCTTTAACTGCTCCGGCGCTCGTATACGGTCCGTAATACTTTGCCTTATCTTTTTTCAGCTGCCGTGAAAATAAAACCCGAGGATATTCTTCATTCACCGTCACTTTGATATAGGGATATGTTTTATCATCCATGAGCATCGTGTTATACTTCGGTCTGTGCTCCTTGATAAGATTGCACTCAAGTACAAGAG
>CAUWNO010000080.1:0-10018 GCA_963559965.1 uncultured Lachnospiraceae bacterium
CACAGGTACTGTAATCCTACATATATGGAAAGGGAAAATATAAATTCAAAAATAATAGTTTACGGTAAGATAAAGTTTTTTACAATCAAATACTCCCTTCCGGCAGACAGGCTTTATTCTTTCACCTGTTCGCCCGGAAGGGAGTATATCGATCGTGTCTTATTCTTCGTCCGCTTCGCCTTCTACCAGTTCGTCATACTCTGCTGCGTCGAGCATCTGGTCGAACATGTCGGCTACAGCCTCGTACTCGTCGTCGTCCTCGATGTTGTCAAGAACGGGAGAGCCTGTGCTGCTGTCGTAGCGGTAGAGGTATACCTCTCCGTCTTCATTTTCTCCGTTTTCATCAAGGGGAAGAAGAGCGATGTAATCGCGTCCGTTGACCGGGAAAATGGTGAGAATGGCACATTCTACTGTTTCATCATTGTCAAGAGTCAGGGTAACTGTGATGTTGCCGTCGCAGGTATCGCAGTTGCCGTTGCAGTCGGTATTTCCGCATGTATTCTCTGCTGCCATAATTAATCTCCTTTATTGTGATAAATATTCTTTCCTGCTACAGACAGAATCTGTGCTTTTGTATCTATTACTCTATCAGACCTTTTGAAGAAAAGCAAGGAAAAAACGAAGGGTTCGTTGCGAAACGGGCGTTTTTGTACTAGAATAAAAAGGGAGGCTTCGGAGGGAGGAAAGAAAATGGAAGCTCAGTTTGTGGAACAGCCTGAAAAAAAAGATTTTGTTCAGGATATTACGGACTTTATTTTTGTGGAGGATCAGCCGGAAAAGGCGGATATCATCTTTATTCCGGGAGGAGATCAGGGAGAGCTGGCGGTGACGGCGGCTGCCCTGTACAGGAAAGGTTTCGCGCCGTATGTTCTGCCGTCCGGCCGTTTCAGTAAGCCTGTTGGAAAATGCCTGATTCCCGGGTACGAGACGGAATGGGATTTTCTTTCGGACATCCTTCTCCGTGAAGGAGTTCCTGGAAGCGCTGTTCTGGAGGAGAAGGAGGCAACCTTCACTTATGAAAACGCCCTCTGTTCCCGCCGGATGACGGATGAGAGAGGAATGAAGGTGAAACGGGCGATTCTCTGTCCGCAGGCATGTCACGCGAGAAGGGCACTGCTGTATTATAAAGCAGTTTTTCCGGAGACGCAGTTTTTTGTATGCCCTACTGTGACAAGGGGGATCAGCCGGGACAGCTGGTTTCTGGACGGAGAAAAAATAGATGTGGTTCTGGGAGAGCTGGAGCGCTGCGGTGCACAGTTTCGCGAGATATTGAGAGAATATGCCGCAAAGAAGAGACAGGAGGAGAAAAGGTGAAGATAGAAGAGGTGATGGCTCTCGTAAGAGAGACGAAGCAGTTTGTGGAAAACAGGGATATGGCAGAGCATATCAGGGTGAAAGGACCGGCAGATTATGTGACGCAGGTCGATACGCAGATTCAGGGATTTCTGGAGGAAAAACTTCACAGGCTGGCTCCCGGCGTGGAATTTCTCGGTGAAGAGAGCGGGCTTCATGCCATGAAAGGGGAGACCTTCTGGATTCTTGATCCCATTGACGGGACGACGAATCTGATACATGATTACCATCACAGTACGGTGTCCCTTGCTCTCTACGACAGGGGCGAAATTGTTATGGGAATCATTTATGATCCCTTCCGGGAGGAAATGTTTTATGCGCAGAAGGGTGAAGGAAGCTTTTTAAACGGAAGACCGATTCATGTTTCGTCTGCGGAGGGGCTGAAAGATACGATTGTCGCGATTGGAACGGCGCCGTATCAGAAGGAGCTTGCGGCAGAGAATTTTCAGAGATTTCAGAGAGTGTTTGAAAAGAGTCAGGATATCCGGCGGACCGGATCGGCTGCGATGGATCTTGCCTACACAGCCTGCGGGCGGATCGGCGGTTATTTTGAAGCGCGCCTTCAGCCGTGGGATTTTGCGGCAGGGCTTCTTATCGTGTCCGAGGCGGGAGGACGCGTTACGCGTTTTGACGGAAGCCTTCCGGATCCGGTCAGACCCGGAGAGCTTCTTGCCACCAACGGAAGGATTCACGAAGAACTGAGAAGCCTTCTGTAAATATAGCGTCGGTGTACAAGGGGCAATACGCCTCAGCTCTGTAAATTCGCCTGTTTTCTGCGTTATCCTCAGTCGGCGTACGTCCAGTACGCCTTCATCGTCTGCCTTGAAAACAGGCGAATTTCCTAAAGCTGAGGTCGCAGAGTCAAAAATGAGCTAATCCTCCGTCCCTGCAAGGCACTTGAACGACGCGTACAGGGCGTACGCGGAGCGAAAGTAACGCAGCAGGGGCGGGGACTCAGCCATTTTTGACCGTATTGTCCCTTGGCACACCGACGCTATCTATTCCGGATAGATCATGCGGTCGTCTGTGATGGAACAGAGCACTTCTTTGAGATATTTTCCGGCGAGATATTTTGCCATCGGAAGATTCATGTCGAGATAATTTCCGCAGTCTCTTGCGCTTGCGCCGGGAACTTCTCCTTCAAAGTCACGGATAAATTCCCACATAGAGATAAGGAGCGGAAGAATATCACGCGGTTCGTAATCTCCTGCCAGAAGAAGATAGAAGCCGGTGCGGCAGCCCATAGGACCAAAGTACAGGATTCTGCTTCCAAAATCCTTATGATTTCGGAGAAAGGTTGCGCCAAGATGTTCTATCGTGTGGATTTCGGCAGTGTTCATCACAGGCTCTTCATTCGGGCTTGTGAGACGCAGATCAAAGGTGGTAACGACAGTACCGCCGACGGGGTCCTTGCGTGAGACATAGACGCCGGGCTGCAAAGAAAGATGATTGACAGTAAAACTTGTTATTTTTTCCATAAGATAATCCTCCTTCGCTCAGTGTATCATATCCGGAAGAGATTGAGAAGAAAAAAGGAAGAGGAAATTAAAAAGAGAGGGAAATAAAAAAGGAGGGAAGGCTTATTTTTTATCTGGCAGTATTTGAAAGAAAGGCGTTTGCGCGCGGGCGGATTATGGAGGCTCTTCTTATCTGGAGCAGTCTTTTCATATTCCTTGCAGCAGGGGATGGGAAAGCGGATGGCACGGAATTTCTGCGTTGTTTCTTTGTCTCTGATCTTTTTTTCGCGGCGTCCGCGACGGATTTGAACAGGAAAAAGGTTCCGAACAGTCTTTGTTTGACAGCAGTCTTCGAGTGGACGCTTCTGATATCGGCAGAGATTTGGCTGTATGGGCTGAATCGTGCAGCCGCCCGGGCAGGAGAAAGCCTTTGTGCAGCCCTCCTTGTCCTTACCGTTCTTTCTCTTCTTTCTTATCTTATGAAGGGAGGGATTGGAATGGGAGATGCAAAGCTTCTTGGAACAGCAGCCCTGTTTTTGGGCGGGGGAAAGGCGTTTACCATCTTTGCAGGAGGCGTCCTTCTGGCTGCGCCGATCTGTCTTTTTCTGATTGCACGGAAAAAGGAAGGCAGAAAGAAAAAGCTTCCTCTTGTTCCCTTTTTTCTGGCAGCCGTTCTGCTGACGGGCTGTGGAGGAAAGGATTCCGGTATGGATGCGAAGCCGGAGGAGCCGCAGGTTCAGGAGCAGGCAGAGAAAAATGGAAAGGATGAAGAGGAAAAGGTTCCCTTAAGCGTTACCTTTTTTAATGTAGGAAAAGGAGACGCGATTCTGATTGAGGCAGGGGGAGAGACCATGCTGATTGACGCGGGCTATGACGACACGGCAGATACCGTGCTTTCCTATTTGAAAAAGCAGAAAATAGAGTCGCTGGATTATCTTGTCATTACGCATTTTGATAAGGATCATGTAGGAGGAGCTGATAGAATTGCGGCAGCGGTGGAAGTGAAGGCGGTGCTGCAGCCGGATTATGAATCAGACAGTGCGCAGACTGTGGAATATCTGGCGGAGCTTCAGCGGCAGGAGTTGAAACCGGAGCGCGTGCGGGAGACAAAGAAGCTGACGCTTGGAGAGACAGAGTGTACCGTTTATCCGCCGAGGCGTCAGGAGTATAAGGAAGAGGACAATGATTTTTCGCTCGTTATCAGTCTCCGCTGCGGAAACGAAGGCTTTCTTTTTACAGGAGATGCGGAAAAAGAAAGACTGTCTGAGCTTCTGGAGGAAGAGGGACTGGAGCTTTCGCATCAGGTGCTGAAAGTCCCGCATCACGGAAGGAAGGAAAAGAATTCAGAAGAATTTTTCAGGGCAGTTTCTCCTGAGGCGGCAGTGATTACCTGCTCTGAAGAAGAAGGAGCCGATGAAAAGATTCTTAAGATTCTGGAGGAAATGGGAACAGAGGTCTTCTTGACTTCGGAAGGGATCGTTACCTGCCGGACGGATGGAAAGAGTCTGGAATTCAGGCAAGAGGAATAAGGCTTTGCAGGCATTGTCCGGCATATCAGGCAGAAAGAGCTTGAAATCCGCGCGCAATATGATTAGAATGGTAGGGAATGCCTGCTTTTTCAGGAAAGAGACTGGAAAGCAGACAAATGAAAAAGAGGAGACAGACAAATGAATAAGAACTTGCATAGACGCGCGGCTCTTTTCGGCATTTTTACGGCATTCCTTCTGGCAGCCGGCTGTGGAAAGGAGGAAGCTAAGGTAACAGTTCCGCATGTGGAAATGGCGGAGAAACCTTCTGTAAATCAGACAGAGGAGCAGAAGGAGGCAGAGCTGGGGCTTGAGACTTCTCCCGGGACTGTGATTGGCGAGGAAGAGGTTGTGCTGATGACGGAGGAAGGAGAACCGGAAAGCGTTACCTTTGTGAGAGTGCGCGGAAACGGAGACTATTCGGCAGCTTACGACAGGGATACCTTTATTCTTCAGGCGTCTGAGGAGGAGCTTCGGTTTGAAGCCAGGGCTGACGAAGGAGAAGGGATGCTTCCGATGTTTTTAAGCATCCGCAGGGAGGAAGGAATTTCCGCAGAGGATCTGGCAGATCGGTATGTGGAAGAAAGCTACGAGGAATGCACCGTTGAGGAAGTGACCGTCGGAGAGGGCGAATATCCCGCTGTCTGGGTAAGCTACGCGGAAGGAACTTCCCCGGAGAGCAGGACCTGCGACATCTATATTATCCGGCATGAGGAGGAGCTTTATACCGTCTGGCTGGAATGCCGCGTCGGAGAACTTGAGAAGACGGGACAGGAAGAGCAGATGATTCTTTCCACACTGCGTTTTGACGAAGGCTGAGAGTTTTCGGCAGGGTGAGAATAACCTGATGAAAAGGTGTAAGGAAATGTAAAGTTCCTGTAAAGAGTGGACGCAGAGAGTTGAAGTTAAAGAAGGATTCGACTATAATAGGTAAAAAGAGAGAGTAACGTATGAAAATATTATTTATTTCCCTTGGCTGTGACAAGAATCTTGTAGATTCGGAAGTGATGCTTGGTCTTCTGGAAAAGAAGGGGTTTTCCTTTACAGATGACGAGACAGAGGCAGATGTGATTGTAGTAAATACCTGCTGCTTTATCAATGACGCCAAGGAAGAAAGCGTAAATACGATCCTGGAGATGGCGCAGTATAAGACGGAGGGAAGCTGCAAGGCTCTGATTGTGACAGGCTGTCTTGCGCAGCGCTACCAGAAAGAAATTGTGGAAGAGATTCCGGAGGTGGACGCTGTTCTGGGGACAACGACCTATGATGCGATTGCAGAGGCGGTTGAAAATGCCCTGGCAGGACAGAAGAAGCTGAAGTTTGAAGATATCGATCGCCTTGTTCCCGCGCAGAAGGGAAGAGTTCTGACGACGGGAGGACATTATGCTTATCTTAAGATAGCGGAGGGCTGCGATAAGCGCTGTACCTACTGCATCATTCCGAAGATCCGAGGAAGCTTTCGCAGCGTTCCCATGGAGGAGCTGCTGAAGGAAGCGGAAGAGCTGGCGGATGCAGGCGTCAAAGAGCTGATTCTTGTGGCGCAGGAGACGACGCTTTACGGAAAAGATCTTTATGGAAAGAAGATGCTTCCGGAGCTTTTAAGAAGACTGGCTGCTGTTTCGGGAATCCGCTGGATTCGTGTGCTGTATTGTTATCCAGAGGAAATTACGGAAGAGCTGATTCAGGTGATAAAAGAGGAACCGAAGATTTGCCATTACCTCGATCTTCCGATTCAGCATGCTTCAGACAGAATTCTGCGACGCATGGGAAGACGGACGACACAGGAGGACTTAAGAAGAATCATTGGACGTCTCAGGGATGAGATTCCTGATATCTGTCTTCGGACGACGCTGATTACAGGCTTTCCGGGAGAGACTCAGGAAGACCACGAAGAGCTGATGCACTTTGTCGATGACTGTGAGTTTGACAGACTGGGCGTCTTCACCTATTCGCCGGAGGAGGATACCCCGGCGGCGTCTATGCCGGATCAGATTCCGGAGGAGCTTAAGGAAGAGAGACGCGCCGAGATTATGGAGCTCCAGCAGGAGATTGCCTTTGATAAGGCAGAAGAAATGGAAGGACGCGAGCTTCTTGTGATGATAGAAGGAAAAGTAGCAGATGAAAACGCCTATGTGGGACGGACCTACAAGGACGCGCCGGGCGTGGACGGCTACCTCTTCCTCAATACGCAGGAGGAGCTGATGAGCGGAGATTTCGCGATGGTTCATGTAACCGGAGCGGCAGAATACGATTTGATAGGAGAATTAAAA
This sequence comes from uncultured Lachnospiraceae bacterium, assembly GCA_963559965.1. Lineage (GTDB taxonomy): Bacteria > Bacillota > Clostridia > Lachnospirales > Lachnospiraceae > Laedolimicola. Next base: position 6,607 of record CAUWNO010000080.1, read on the forward strand.
GATGAATTTACCGAATAAACTGACTGTACTGAGAGTGATTATGATTCCGTTTTTCGTGGCGTTTATGCTTACGGATATCGGAGGAGAATATGGAAAATATATAGCCCTTGCTATTTTTGTTGTGGCAAGTCTTACGGACCTTCTGGACGGTCATCTGGCAAGAAAGCATAACCTTGTAACGAACTTTGGAAAGTTTATGGACCCTCTGGCAGACAAGCTTCTCGTATGTTCTGCTTTGATCTGTCTGGTGGAGATGCAGCGTCTGGCAGCCTGGATGGTCATTCTTATCATTTCCCGTGAGTTCATTATCAGCGGATTCCGTCTGATAGCGTCGGACAATGGAGTTGTGATTGCGGCAAGTTATTGGGGAAAATTTAAAACCACTTTTCAGATGCTCATGATTATTCTTCTGATTCTTGATCTGGGCGGAGTCTTTACTCTGATCGAGACGGCTGTGACATGGATTGCGCTTGCCCTGACTGTGATTTCCCTGATTGACTACCTGATAAAGAATAAAGGAATACTTCTGGAAGGAGATATTTAAGACATGGTAGCTGAACTGATTTCCGTGGGAACGGAGCTTTTGCTTGGAAACATCGTAAATACGAACGCCGCTTTTCTGGCAAAGGAATGTGCGGATCTGGGACTGTCTCTTTATTATCAGACGGTTGTAGGCGACAATGACGGACGTCTTGAGGAGACGCTTCGTCAGGCGCTGGGACGCTCAGACGTGGTAATCTTAAGCGGAGGTCTTGGACCGACGCAGGATGATCTGACGAAGGAGACGGCGGCGAGAGTTTTTGGAATGGAGCTTAAGGAGGACGCGCACAGCCGGGAGCGGATTCAGACCTACTTTGATACGCGCGGAGTCAGTGAGATTACAGAAAATAACTGGAAACAGGCTCTTGTTCCGGAGGGAGCCATTGTGATTGACAATGACAATGGAACGGCTCCGGGACTGATCTTAGAGAAGGACGGCAAGACGGCGGTTCTTCTTCCGGGACCTCCCAATGAGCTGATTCCGATGTTCGAGATAAAAATTTATCCGTATCTTCGTAAAAAACAGCCGGAGGTGATTCTCTCCGAGATGGTGAAGCTCTGCGGCATCGGGGAGAGCAGAGCGGAGACGATGATTGCTGATCTGATTGAGAAGCAGAGTAATCCGACGATTGCGACTTACGCGAAGACAGGAGAGGTGCATCTTCGCATTACGGCAAGAGCGAAGGATGAGGAAGCGGCACGGAAGCTGATGAAACCGATTCTCAAAGAGCTGAAGGCAAGATTCGGCGCGTATATTTTCTCCATGGATAAGTATACGACACTGGAGGAAACGGTCGTACAGCTTTTAAGGGAAAACGAGCTGACGCTTACCACGGTGGAATCCTGCACAGGAGGACTTCTTACGGGACGGCTTATCAATGTGGCAGGAGCCTCGGAGGTTGTAAAGCAGGGACTTGTCACATATTCTAACAAGGCGAAGAGAAAGCTGGTGGGCGTTAAGAAAACAACGCTCAAGGAATATGGGGCGGTAAGCGACAAGACGGCGCGCGAGATGGTCAAGGGAGCTATTCTGATGACAGGATCTGACGCGGCTGTGGCTGTAACGGGAATTGCAGGACCGGACGGCGGCACAAAAGAGAAGCCGGTGGGACTTGTTTATATCGCGGCGGCTGTGCGCGGACAGCTCTATGTGAAGGAATATCGTTTCACAGGGGATCGCGCAAAGATAAGAGAAAGTTCTGTTGCGGCTGCGCTGACGCTTCTTCGGGAGGGAATTCTCGATACGGCGGAACACTGAGCAGGGCAGTCAGAACAGAGAAGAGAAGAGAAGGCAAAGCAAGATAAGACAAGATAACATAAGATAACATAAGACAGGCGGAGGATGGAATGGAAGGCAGGAAGAAGATACGTATTAAATATTTTACGGATAAGATAGACAGACTTACGTATATAGAAGGAAAGTCCGACTGGGTCGATTTAAGGTGCGCTGAAGAGATTCAGATGAAAGCCGGAGAGTTCCGTCTGATACCGCTGGGAGTGGCTATGGAGCTGCCGAAGGGGTACGAGGCGCACGTCGTCCCGCGCAGCAGCACTTATAAAAACTTTGGAATTATCCAGACAAATCATATGGGAATTATAGACGAGAGCTACTGCGGAGACAACGATCAGTGGTTTATGGCAGCGTATGCTCTCCGCGACACGCAGATTCATATCAACGACAGAATCTGTCAGTTCCGGATCATGGAGCATCAGCCGGAGCTTCTCTTTGAAGAGACAGAAGAACTTGGAAATGAAGACAGAGGCGGACACGGAAGTACCGGAAAGGCGTGAGAATATGCAGATTATTACGTTTGCTTCAATAGAAATCAGCTCCTATGAGGTAGGAATGAAGATTCTTGAGCTGTCGACGAAGTACGGAATGAAGGAGATTGACTATATCCGTCACAGTCTCGATCTGGGAAAGGATGCATATGGTCAGGGAGAGATAGGAAATGAAATGCTGGAGGAGCTTTGCGAAGTTCTTGAAGATTTCACCCGGATCATGAAGGAGTATCAGGTGGACGATTACCGCGCCTGCGCAACGAGCGCCATCCGCGAGACGAAGAACTGTCTTCTGATTCTCGATAAGATAAGAGTCCGTACAGGGCTTGAGGTAGAAGTCTTAAGCAATTCAGAGCAGCGTTTTCTGGGATATAAATCCATAGCGTCTAACGAAGAATCCTTTCAGAAGATTATTCAGAAGGGAACGGCGATTGTAGACGTGGGAGGAGGAAGCATTCAGATCTCACTTTTCGATAAGGACGCCCTTGTGTCTACGCAGAACCTGCGTCTCGGTACCGTGCGTATCCGCGAACGCCTGGCAGAGGTGGAGAGCAGAACCACTCATTACGATGAGATTATCGAAGAGATGATCAACAATGAGCTGAAAAGCTATAAGCGTCTTTATCTCAAGGATCATGAGATACGCCATATGATTCTCGTCGGCGATTATATCAATCATCTGATGGACAGCCGAAAGGGAGAGAAGAACAGCTCTTTTACAAGAGAGGAATACCAGAAGCTGTATGAAGAGATTGTGTCCCGTCCCTGGCAGGAGGTGGAGGGACGCTTCGGAGAGCTTGCGGATCATATGTCTCTTGTTCTTCCGGCTCTCATTATTTACAGGCGGCTGATAGAAGAGACGGGAGCAGAGACTATCTGGATTCCGGGTCTGAATCTCTGCGATGGTCTGGCATACGACTATGCAGAAAAAAAGAAAATTTTCCATCCAAGCCACAACTTTGAAAACGATATTACAGAGGCGGCGAAAAATATTGCCAAGCGCTATCAGAGCAACAAAACGCATCTGGCAGGAACGGAATATCTGGCGCTTACGATTTTTGATAAAATGAAGCGGATTCACGGTATGGGA
>CAUWNO010000081.1:0-9940 GCA_963559965.1 uncultured Lachnospiraceae bacterium
AAGTCCGTCATATTGCATATAATAGAAGTACAGACCTAATCAAGCAAATTTTGCTCAAACCGATTAGGCTTCCGGCGAAGTGTTACGATAAGCACTTCGCCATTTTAATGTTGAAATACTTTCAGATTTTTGTCCACAAAGCGAGGAGCGCCCGAGCATCAAATTAGATGATCGAGCGCCCCTCCTATACATAATAACATCGTAGAAGAAGCTTAATTTGAATAATTCCTTTTTGCTTAGGAAACCCAAAAACAAATAATTCTAAAAGACCTTTGCATACTACAGATAAATAATCTGTTTTGCAAAGGTCTTTTTTGCCATTTTAAACTTCTATTTTCTATTCATTCAGAAGGACGCTTACCCGATACTTTCCTGGGACAGAAGCTGCCGCAAAGGCATCCTGTATTCTGTCTAGAGAAAATTTTTCAGGCTCCACCAGCTTAGACATATCCACAGCTCCTGTGTTCAGAAGACGGGCTGCCTCAAAGAAATCTTTCATGTCTGCCCCAAAGGTTCCAATAAGTTCTATCCGGCGATAATGAAGCTCATTGGAATCTGTTTCAATCTGAGGCGCCGGATAGCCCGCTGCAAAAAGCAATACTCTTCCATCTACCTTTTTCAGCATCTGAACTGCCTGGGTATTGGCACCTGTATTTCCTACTGCTACAATGACCACATCTGCTCCTTTACCATCTGTAAGTCTTTTCACCTGTTCTACCGGATCCCCAGCGGATACATCCACAACCTCCAGACCCATAGCCTGTGCTGTCTGAATCTTCTTTTCCATTAGCTCTGTTACAATTACCCGACAATTTCTTGCCTTGGCAGCCTGTGCGTTTACAAGTCCCATGGTTCCTGCTCCGATGACCACCACTGTCTCAAACGGCTGTAGTCTCAGCTTATCGATACCCTTGCATACGGTTGCCAGAGGCTCCAGAAAAGCCGCCTCGCTAGGATCTAGCTCTGGATTCATTTTTACCAATGTTCTTGCCTGACGCACGTTATAATTTGCAAAGCCAAATTTTCCCCTGTATCCATCTTCCGAAAGATTTTTATAATCTGCCCCTGTACACATGCTTTCCTGTCCCCTCCGGCAGGCCTCACATTTTCCGCATGAATCATAGGCAACTGCCACATGATCCCCAGGCTTCAGATCCTTTACTTCCTCTCCTATGGCTATCACAATCCCGGATTCCTCATGACCCCCGGCCATGGGATAACCCTGATGCTCCCGCAGGCCCAGCCACTGTCCATAGTCTGTGGTACAAATATTACATGCCAGCTGCTTTACCAGTACATCCTCAGCTCCCATTTCCGGAAGGTTTCTTTCCCGTACCTCTGCATGACCCTTTTCTGTCAGAACAGAAAATTTCATTCTTTTTACTTCTTCCATTACAATTCCTCCTTACTCCAGACACGCTCTGTAAATAGCCAGAACATCTTCCTTATAAAGCTGTTTGAAGCCTCCCACCGGACCGTTCATGCAGCATTTTTCTGCCATCTCCTCCAGGCGGCTTCCATCAATCCCTGCTTCCTTTAATGTAACCGGAACATGAACAGAGCGGAAAAATTCCTTTGTTTTTTCAATACCATATAGTGCCAGCTCCTCTTTTTCCAGACCAGGATCTGCATCCCAGACACGCACTGCATATTGAGCAAAGCGATCTACATTTTCCTTATACACATAGGTCATCCACTGAGGAATAATAATGGAAAGAGTTGCTCCATGGGCTGTATTGTAAATGCCGCTGATCTCATGGCCCATCATATGACTTCCCCAGTCCTCAATCCTTCCTGTGCCCAAAAGTCCGTTCTGTGCCCAGGGAGCTGTGAGCATGATTTCTGCACGGGCCGCATAATTTTTTCCGTTCTCCATTACCTTGGGCAGGTTCTCAATTACAGCTTTCATGGTAGCTTCACACATTCTGTCTGTGTAATCCACATCCGGCTCCTGTGTAAAATAACGCTCCACTACATGTGAAAAAATATCCACACCGCCTACCGCTGTCTGATAGGGTGGAAGTGTATAGGTAAGCTCCGGATTCAGGATCGCAAAGGAAGGACGCAGAGCAATATCTGCAATGTGACGTTTAATCTGACCATCATCATTTGTCATAACAGAAGTATCACTGGCTTCACTGCCCGTAGCAGGAATCGTTGAAATAACACCCAGAGGAAGCATCTGTGTTATTGGTGTCTTATGTTCAAAGAAATCCCAGACATCTCCCTCATATAATGCTCCCAGACCAATTGCCTTAGCGGAATCCATAACGCTTCCGCCTCCTACTGCCAAAATACAATCAATACCCTCCTTCTTACAGATCTCCACGCCTTTTCTTACCAGTCCAACCTCTGGATTTGGCTTCACGCCCGTTAATTCAATCACCTCCAAGCTTGCTTCCTTCAGAGAATCCATAATCACATCATAAAGACCACACTCTTTAATATATCCTTCTCCGTAATGATGAAAAAGAACTTTATTTCCTAACTTTTTCATATTTTCCCCAACGGTTTTTTCTGTTCCTTTTCCAAAAATCAGTCTTGTTTTACAATCAAAAATGAAATTCTGCATGTTTTCTCTTCCTTCCTTTCACTGTCTTTTCATCAAACACGGTTTGCCCCACCAAATAACTGTACATAATGAGCCAGAGCAGCCTTCCAACCAGCTGTCCCTTCTACAATTGCGTCATAAAGATTTGCATTCTTGTTTCCGAACTCCCCTAAGGCTGCATCCTTCTGAATGCTTTCAAAATCCACACCCAGATATTTACGCAGCGTATCCATGCCGCCTGCACTCAAGTCTGTAAAGAGATTAATTTTCTGAATGCCTGTCTCTACCGCACGTTTTAAATTTTCATCGCCGGTTCCTGAGCCTCCGTGCAGAACCAGTGGAATTTCAATACTTCTATGTAAATCCGCAAGTAAATCAAACTCTAGATGGGGTGTGCCTTTGTATACTCCATGAGAGGTTCCTACGGCAACAGCCAAACAGTCGATCCCTGTCTCAGCAATATAGCTTAAAGCCTCTTCCTTTTTTGTCAGACCAGAATCCCTCGTTTCTTCGTACTCAAAGCCAAAACCTACATGTCCGAGCTCCGCCTCTACAGATACTCCTACTGCATGGGCAATTTTTACAACCTCTTTGACCTCTCTCACGTTTTCCTCATAGGGAAGTGTGGAGCGATCAATCATAACAGAACTGAACCCATTTCGAATAGCCAGCATGACCTCTTCAAAGGGACCGCCATGATCCAAATTGAGTGCTGCCACCACGTTGGGATATCTTCTTTCATAAAAGCGGGCAATATAGCCAATTTCTTCGATCCCATGACAGCCAGCCCCATCCAGAATGATGGGTGCTTTTAATTCATCCGCAACCTGGAATGCCGCTTCAATAGTTTTATCATTAAATACATTTGGCGCTGCTACGCCATATCCTTCTTTTTTTGCTCTGCGCAAAAGCTCTCCCATGGAAATAATCATTTTTCTATAACCTCCTCAATGTAAATCCTGTTAAAACAGTCCGATTAAAGAACCTATCATACTGAGTCCCAGCAGGAAAAATACCACTCTTCCGAATTTCTGTCCTTTTTTGCGGAAAAAGGTATAAATACCAAGCACTAATGCCAAAGGCAGAAGGCCGGGAAGAATACTGTCCAGAATCGTCTGAACCGATGTCTCCGTTCCTCCCATCGTAAAAGCAATGGGAATCTGAAGCACCACATTACTTGCTGTAAGTGCTCCCACCATAAACAGACCCAGAATGGATGAGCCCATAATAAGCTGCTTGATCCATCCGCCCTCCAGCAGCTTGGAAATAGCATCACGACCCAGACGATAGCCCAGTTTGGAAAGATACCATCCTTCTAAAAAGGGTACTAATGCAAACAGAAAACAGATAAAAACTCCTGCGATTCCTCCCTGAATACTGAAGGAGGCTGCAATGGAAAAAAATAATGGCTTCCAGGTTCCCCAGTCAATCGTGTCTCCGATACCTGCCATAGGTCCCATCAAACCTGTTTTTATATTAATGATCGTTTCATCTGAAATATCCTTGCCGGCTGCCTTCTCTTCCTCCAAAGCCATAGCAACCCCCAGAAGTGAAGAGCCCCAGATGCCCTGACTGTTAAAGAAATTCAAATGTCTCTGAAGGGCTGCCACATATTCCTCTTTCTTCGGATATAGCTTTTTCAGTACACTGCTGATTGCGTAACAAAAGGAAACTGTCTGCATACGTTCATAGGAATTTGAAACTTCACAATAATTGTACCAGCGCATATATGCCTTTTTAATATCCTTTTCTGTCAGAACAGATTCTTTTCTTTCATTCTGCAACATTTCTGCCATTCCTCTCTCCTCCTTTTATCACTCATCATCGTCATCGTCATTGTCTGTACGAACACCTACAGCTGCCAGAACATCATTTTTATTCTGATTGCTGATCAGTACAACAAGAACTGCAATACATATACCAAATACTGCTGCTGCCATGGTATTGATTCCCAGATATTTCACTGCAAAAAATCCAATAAAAAAGCAGGGAAGCAGCATCTTCTGTCCGATTACAAAGAGTAGAATTGCAAAACCAAGAGCCGGAAGCACGCCGCCAGTGACAGAAATTCCATGCATAACCCACTCAGGAAGGAATTCAAGCAGGGACTCCAGCGCATTAGCTCCAAAATAAACTGCCACAAACACTACCGGAAATCTCATAATAAAACCTGCCGCCAGCGGATAAGTAAATGCGCAGCGAAACAGTCCCTTTTCATCACCTGCAGCTGCATATTTGTCAGCCAGATGTGCCCACCTTGCATTAATCGTTCTCCGCAACTGATCAAGAAATGTTCCCAAAAGACCAAATGGAACTGCCAGAACTACAGCTGTCTCCGGTTCTGCCCCTGCAAGAAGTGCCAAGGGAATGGAAATGACACCTGCAAAGCATTCATCCGCTGGAATATTAGCTCCCGGAGAAATCATACCCACATACACCAGCTCAATGGTTGCACCGATAATCATAGCTGTAGGAATGTCTCCCATCAGAATACCAAAAGGCAGAGCCATAACTAGCGGCTGCTTCAGTACATAGTGAAATGTGTAGCCCCAGCAGCCAGAGACAAACCAAAACCATAATCCCGCAAAAATTGCTACTACTAAATTCATACTTCAAACCTCCTTTATTTTTCTTTGTATTTTTTAACAATTTCCTCATATGAAAGTTTTGTATCCTCTGGAACAATTTGAACGGCTACCTCACATCCATTCTGATGAAATTTTTCCAGAAGTTCCATTTCACTTTCATTCAGTGAAACTGCCTGAAGTATCACTTTACGTTCTGCTGTCTTTGCCACGCCGCCAATCTGGATATAAGTCATAGGTACGCCCTGCTCATGCAATTCATAACATGTGGAAATATCTTTAAAGAGAAGCAATACTCTTCCCTCTGTTCCAAACTGATTTTTATCCCATAGGCGCTTTGCTTTCTCAACCCCGTACACCTTTACCTTAATACCTGTAGGTGCAGCCGCTTCGTACATCCGAATCATAAATTCATCCTTTGCCAGGCTGTCATCCACTACAACAATCTTTGTAATATTAAAAATTTTTCTCCATTTTGTAATTACCTGTCCATGAATCAAACGGCTGTCCACGCGAATCAAGCTAATTTCCGCCATAAGCTACTCCTTTCCCAACACAGTTTCCATATCTGTTATTTTGTTTTTTGTACCTTCTATAAGAAATGGAACGATTTCCTCAACAGAATACTCCTGCCGAAGCTCATCCGCCAATATCAGCATTTCCATGCTGAGTCCGCTGACAGCCCGAATCTTTTCTGTTCTGCTCAAGATTCCAGCTGTATAAAAGGTAGAGCCTCCTCGAATATCTGTAATCAGAAGAAACTCCTCCTCCCTCCTCTGCTCCATATAATCCTGTGCTTCTCTTACGTATTCCTTAAACGGACAATCTGGATACAGAGGGAAGCATTTGATATTTTTTAAAGGACCCACAATCAGCTCTGCGGATTTTATTAATTCTTCTCCCCACTCTCCATGTGTTAAAAGTACAATTTCCATATTGCCTCCTGCTTTCTTACAAAACATCCTTTAAATAAATAGCATCACTGTCTGGCACCATCTGAATTTGAAGATCTATCCCATGATTCAGTAAAATTCCAAGCTTTTTTCTTTCCTCTCCAGATACAAAAACATGGTCATAAATCTTCTCTTTTTCCATCTCACAAGGTAGTCTGGAAATACTAACTCTTTTAAACTGAATTCCATTTTCAAAAAGCTTAAAAAGAGTATGCACATCTGGTACAAGCAGCAAGGTTGTTCCTTCCTGTTCATAAACCCCATTTATTCCCTCATCTACGCTCCAGATCTTCAGCAGTATTTCATCTGGAATTGTCTTCGCCAATATGGTCTTCAGAATCGGATCTGAGGCAAGAGCATCACTTAAAATATCTACCCGCTTCACCTTCAAAAGCTTTATCCATTTCATAAGCACCTGTCCATGAAGCAAACGATCGTCTACACGAATCATCTCATATTTCAGCATAACCTCTGTCTCCCTTTCCCTTTAATCCTCACTGTCCTCTGAACAGCCCGCAAACAATTCTCTGGCACTTACTACACCTTCTACTGCTGCTTTCATACATATTTGCTTTAATTCCTGGAGTGCACAGGCCTCTCTGCTTTCAATAGCCTCCAGCAGCATAGGCATGTTTAATCCGGACACACATTCCACAGCTTCCTTTTTCGTACAAATGGAAGAAACATTCCAGGGGCTTCCTCCCAGAAGATCCACCAGCACCAGTACACCATCACCCTGATCCAGCTCCTCCGTCTTTTTCTCTACCTCCTCTCTGAGCTTATTTACATCATCGCCTTCCTCCAGTGTCAATGCTTCTACTGTTTTCTGATGGCCAATAATTAACTCAATACTTTTTATCAGCTCCTTGCTGAAGCTTCCATGTGTTACAACTAACAGGCCTACCAAACTATTCACCCCTAACTTTTTATTGATACTTATATATAGAGCAAGTTTCATGCCAGTTTTTTGTGCTACGAAAAAAGGAGCATTTTTCAACAAAATACTCCTTTCCCTGCACAGTGTGCCAATTATTTTTCTATTGTGCCATTTCCGCCAAAAACAGTTCCACTAAATAGGAAATTTCTTCTGGAGGAACGGTTACTCCAAATTTGTACTGTATAAACAGGAACTTATCCTCTATGGCTGAAAATACCCTTCCTTCCCTTTTTTTCAGTTCCTCCCATCCATGATATGGAAGGGTTTCTCCTTTAATTAAGCGTTCTATCATACAACAGACATGAATAATAAATCTTGTAGCTGTTTTCTGATCCGGTGTCATTCCCATTTCTTCTATAATATTATCATAAATATCCGCCACAAGCGCTTCTGTCTTTTCTGCATCCAGAAATTCCAGAAACTGCTTTAAGGGCTCCACTAAAAACCGTCTGTCTGAAGATATTGTTTCTTCACCCTCTCTTTTTCCCAATCCCGAATGTACCAGAATCTCTTCCAGATAGGAAAGACCGCTTCCCATTACCAAAGATTCTATAGAAATATAGGGAACATTGCGCAATTTTAAATCCACAGTTCCAACAACAGCAATGACATCTGTAATTCCCTGCTTTCGAAGCTCTGTCTGCGCATATTCTACATCTGTTATATCCATATTTTTTATAAGTACATTTTCTATTTTTCTTTCTAGGAGAACTCTCTGAATCATCTCCTTAATTTTTTTTGCTGTGCCCATCCCTGAGATGCAGGTGGTAATAACTGTTCTGGGTTCTTCGTCCTGAACACCTTCCTCCTGAAACAGCCGTAATCTTCTTATCTTATTTAAAGACGCCTGAAGCTCTTCAATTTCCGTTCCTCTCAGAAGCGTCTTTCGGACAGCCTCTACTACCATAATGGTCGTAACCATATCGACAGTTAGAATTTTCTGTCCGCTTTCTTCACTGATTATTTTTGCAAAACCACTCAGAGAGCCCATATCTGTCAGAAGGAGAACCCCCTTTCCCTCGTCCAAATCTCTGCAAAGCCCCTTGACCTTTTCCAGCGTTTCCTCTATAGAGCTGTTCAAAGGCATATCGACAGCTCTGCAAAGCTCTGTATCGAACAGTGTATTTGCCACATCTGCCATGCTGCTGGCCGTACTGTCCCCATGAGCCAGAACGATTAAGCCAATTTTTCTGAAATCCTCCTCTTCATCTCTCTCACACAAAAAAATAGTCAGAATCCAAAGCTCCTCGTCAGGAATCAAAAATCCCAGCCCTTCCTCCAAAAGTTTCCGCATGAGCTTCGCTGTCTGAAGCTCCCTGGGATAACCAATCGCAATATCCTTCAGACTTTCGGTTTTCACAGGCTCCCGTGCATCCAAACGTTCTATCATATAATTTACATGAAGCTTCAGTCCCAGCTTCATTCTCTCTGACAGCTTTCTTCCCAGCTTCAACTCCGCAAAATATAGGGCATCCTCCACAGCATCATTTACCTTCGGATCAATGCTGTTCAGAATATGATTTTTTCCGTTCTGTGCCTGTGCATCCCGATATTTTTTAATCAAATTCCCTGTATAATTCTGAAGATAAGTTTCTATGCTGTCCTTAATTTCTCCCCTGCTTTTTCCCTGGCTTCGAAACTCATTATATTTCTGTATAATTTCGGAAAATACACTTTCCTTTCCATCCCCTGCTATTCCTTCCTCACCTGGCACTCCTGCAATCACATGATAATCATCATAATGCTTTAAAAGCTCCACCAGGTAATTCTGACCAAATTTTATACCTGACAGCAGGATATTCTCACTTAAGGCCTCCCGGCGTATTTCTAGCCGTTCCCATCTGCGTACCTTGTATTCCAAAAATGCTCTGGCACAAACCATCTGAATATCTGCCCGAAGCTGTCCAATATTTCCAGGACAATCGTATTGCAGAAGCCTTATCAGAACCTCTTTCGACACATACATGGAAATCCCGATATTTTTCTGCTCCAGCCGGAAGAAATATTCTATAAGCTCCAATCTTTCTTCTATAGGACGCTCCGCCAGTGAAGGAAGTGTCACAACCACAGGCATTCTGCGCAAAAATGTCTGCAACAGCGTTTCTCCGATATTTTCTGTGGTTGCCCCCATAATCAGCACATTTGCCCTTCTCTCCCGATCTGGTTCTCCCAATCTGCGGTATACGCCCCGATCCATAAGCATAAACAGCATTTCCTGACCATCCGGCGGCAGGCGATGAATCTCATCCAGAAACAGAATTCCTCCATCTGCTTTTTCCACTAATCCCTCACTGTCTCTGTCCGCTCCCGTAAAGGCTCCCTTTTTATAGCCAAAGAGCTGAGCCAAAATCAATTGAGGATTCTCTGCGTACTCTGCACAGTTAAATACAATCAATCTGGCTTTTTCATCTAAAGCCTTTACAGATTTTCCATATTCATAAATTCTTTCCACGAGCATTGTTTTACCCGTACCTGTGGAACCCAGAAAAAGAGTCCGAAGTCCTCTTGGCGGATACAAAATGGCAGCCTTTGCCTGCTCAATCTGCTTTTTCAGGGAGCCCTCCTGGCCAATCATAAAGAAAAAGGAAGGCTCTGTTTTTTCTTCTCCCTGCCGCTCTTCGTATTCCTCTCTCTCCACATATCGTACAGGACGTCCTGGCAGCTTTATGACTCTTCCCTCTCGCTCCAGCTCGTTCAGCTTCCGGCTGACATTTGCCCTGTCGATACCTGTAATTTCTGCCAGCTGCTGTGCATCCAGACCTTCTATTTTATCTTCTGAATAGGATTTCAGTGCTTCATAGATTCTTTCCTTTCTATCCATATGCCCTCCCGTTTTCAGTTTGTTTAGAACAGATCCGCAGTGCGATTTGTTTTATGATTTGCCAAGAAATTCCTGTCAGATCATAAAAAAGCG
>CAUWNO010000082.1:0-9895 GCA_963559965.1 uncultured Lachnospiraceae bacterium
AGAGCATGCGGTTCATACCCGCAGTGTCGGGGGTTCAAATCCCTTTCTCGCTACTGATAATCAGCTCAAAGACATTGTAAAAGCAGTGTTTTTGGGCTTTTTATTTACTTTGCAGAATAAAAAGCCCGGTGAGTCGGAGAGGAAGGAGACTGCGGATGCAGGAGAAGCACAATATCCCGCCTGTGTATAATGAAGAATCGAAGATTCTGATTCTCGGAAGTTTTCCGTCTGTGAAATCGAGAGAGGCGGCTTTCTTCTATCATCATCCGCAGAACAGATTCTGGAGAGTTCTGGCTGCGGTGACAGGCAGCAGCGTCCCCGGGACCATAGAAGAGAAAAGAGAGTTTCTTTTAAAGAACGGGATCGCTGTGTGGGACGTTCTTGCAGGCTGCGAGATTCAGGGTTCCAGCGACAGCAGTATCAGAAATGCAGAGCCGAATGATTTAAGCTGTATTCTGGAAAAGGCGGATATCCGCTGCATTTACGTCAATGGAGGAACAGCAGACCGTTTTTACAGAAAATATATTTATCCGGAGACAAAAAGAGAGGCGGTGCGTCTGCCGTCCACAAGTCCGGCAAATGCGGCATGCTCCCTGGAAAAGCTGATTGAGGCGTGGAGTGTGATTCGGGAATTTTTATGATTTGTAAATGTGCGGCGTTTTAAAGAAAACAGAAGTCCTGAGGCGGTAAGAAAGGAGAATGGAACATGCGGGTTGGAATGGGATATGATGTACACAGGCTGACGGAAGACAGAGATCTGATTCTGGGAGGCGTGAAGATACCTTATGAGAAGGGACTGCTTGGTCACTCAGATGCAGATGTGCTTCTTCATGCAATTATGGATGCGCTTCTGGGCGCGGCGGCGCTTGGCGATATCGGAAAACATTTTCCGGATACAGATCCGGCTTACAAGGGAGCTTCCAGTATCCGGCTTCTTGAGCAGGTAGGCAGCCTTCTGGAGGAAGAAAATTATGTGATAGGAAATATAGATGCGACGATTATCGCACAGCGTCCGAAGATGGCGCCCCATATTCCGGCTATGCGCGCTAACATAGCAAAAGCGCTTCAGATTCAGGAAAGCCAGATTAATATCAAGGCTACGACAGAGGAAGGCCTTGGTTTTACAGGGACAGGGGAAGGCATTTCCTCTCAGGCGATTTGCGCGCTGATTCCTGTGGCAAATTATGTATATGAAGACGTTATGCAGGGAAGCTGCAGTTCCTGCGGCGGCTGCGTCAAAGATCGGCAGGAGCAGGAATAAGAAAATCTTCACTGCCGGACAGCTGAAAGAAAAAGGAGAAGAAGGATATGGAGGTTCGTTATCTGACAAAAGAAGAGCACGGGCGTTCGCGCGGACTTTACGAAGAAGTTTTTGCGGAGGATGAGAAGGCGTTTGTAGACGCTTATTATTGCAGAAAGACGGCGGATAACAGGATTCTGGCGGCAGAGGAAGACGGTGTAATTGTTTCGATGCTGCACTGTAATCCCTATACTTTCCGGATGCGGGGAGAGAGCGTCTTAGCTGACTATATTGTAGCAGTTGCGACAAAGGTGAAATTTCGTCACAGAGGGCTTATGCGCAGCCTGCTTACAAAGGCGCTTCGGGATATGCGAAGCGAGGAGAAGCCTTTTACCTTTCTGATGCCGGCGGACGAGGCAATTTATCTTCCCTTTGATTTCCGGCTTATGGGAAACGAAGACGAGGAAGGTCTTGCGTTTCTTGGAGAAGAAGAACTTTCACAGACGTATGATCTGTATGTCCAAAAAGACGCCCTTTATGAAAAGCGTCATATCTTCTGGCAGGAGTGGGAAACGACGCCGATGATGATTCGGATTGTCCATCTGCCCTCCTTCCTGAAACATATTACGGCAGACAGGGAAGTGAGCATAACGCTTAAAATAGAAGACAGGATTCTTGAAGAGAACAACGGAGTTTTTGTCTGGACGCTTACGCCGGAGGGAGGAAGCCTTTGTGTGTCAGAGGGGGAGCCGGAGCTGAGTGTTTCGATTGCAGATCTGGGAAGCTTTCTCTGCGGAATGCTGGGAGCGGAAGAACTGCCCGGAGTTTCGGAAAAAGAGGACGGCGCTTCGCTGCGGGAGCGGCTGGAGAGAGTCCAGCCCCTTAACGGCATTTATATTAATGAGACCGTGTAAAAGACGAGATACTTGACAAAACGCCTGCTTTTGCATATTCTATAGGCATAGGTGTTTTCTACAGGAAACGCTTGAAATAAGGAAGTCATTGTAATTTAAGAAAATACAGAACCAAAGGCAGAGAACGGAAGAGTAATCTGTATCTGAGGCAGCAGAGAGGAACAGCCGCTGGCTGAAAGCTGTTCCGGCCCCGGGACGGACGAAGTGCATCCGGGAGCCGATCTGGTGAGCAGAACAGAGATTAGCCGGGTACGGAAGGCGCACGTTACGCGCAGGAGTGAAAAGGCAGGAGCCTTTTAAGAAGAGTGGAACCGCGGAATCTTTCGTCTCTTGAAGCGAAAGAAGCCGCGGCTTTTTATATGACAGGAAAGGCAGAGAGGAACGGCGATGGGAATTATCAAATATGTCAAAGAAGAATTTCGCGTGATTACAGAAAGAGACCCGGCTATCAAGACGCCGGCGGAGGTACTGCTCTACCCAAGCTTTCGGGCGATTCTGAGCTATCGTCTGGCTCACAGATGGTATCTGAAGGGGCATTATTTCTGGGCGCGCTGGCTGTCTCAGAAAACGGTCAGAAAGACGGGAATTGAGATACATCCCGGCGCGACGATAGGAAAAGGTTTGTTTATTGATCACGGTTCCGGTGTGATTATCGGAGAAACCACGATCATAGGCGATAATGTGACGCTTTATCAGGGAGTGACTCTGGGCGGTACGGGAAAAGAAAAGGGAAAACGCCATCCTACGCTGGAGGACAATGTGATGGTCAGCGCGGGAGCCAAGATTCTCGGATCTTTTACCATAGGTGAAAACTCCAAAATAGGAGCGGGTTCGGTAGTGCTTAAGGAGGTACCGCCGAACTGTACCGTGGTGGGAGTGCCGGGGCGCATCGTGAAACGGGGTGATCAGAAGGTTCCCAGAAGCGATATGAATCAGGTGGATCTTCCGGACCCGATTATGGAGAATCTTGCAGAGCTTCGCAGAGAAAACGAGATGCTTTATAATCAGCTGATGGAGCTGAAAAAGAAGAAGAAAGATAAAGAAGCAAAAAAAGAAAAGAAAGAAAAAAAGGAGAAAGAAAATGAAAGTATATAATACGCTTACAAAACAGAAGGAAGAATTTCAGTCCCTTGAGCCGGGCAAGGTAAAAATGTACGTCTGCGGACCTACGGTTTACAATTTTATTCATATCGGAAATGCAAGACCGATGATTGTTTTTGATACGGTGCGCCGTTATCTGGAGTATAAGGGCTATGACGTCAACTTTGTATCGAATTTTACGGATGTGGACGATAAGATTATCAAAAAAGCTATCGAGGAAGGCGTGACGGCACAGGAGATTTCCGAGCGCTATATTGCAGAGTGCAGAAAAGATATGGAAATGATGAATGTGAAGCCAGCCACGACGCATCCTCTGGCAACGCAGGAAATCCCGGGTATGATAGAGATGATTCAGGAGCTGATTGACAAGGGATATGCGTATGAGGTAAACGGAACCGTGTATTTCCGGACGAGAAAATTTGAGCCTTATGGAAAACTGTCTCACAAAAATCTGGATGATCTGAGAAGCGGAAACCGTTCTCTTCTTGTTTCGGGAGAAAATGAGAAAGAAGATCCGCTGGATTTCGTTCTCTGGAAGCCGAAGAAGGAGGGAGAGCCTGCATGGAAATCTCCGTGGAGCGAGGGACGTCCCGGCTGGCATATTGAGTGCTCTGTGATGTCGAAAAAGTATCTGGGCGAGCAGATTGATATTCATGCGGGCGGAGAGGATCTTGTCTTCCCCCACCATGAAAATGAGATTGCCCAGAGCGAGGCGTGCAACGGAAAGGAGTTCTCAAAATACTGGCTTCATAATGCCTTTTTGAATATTGATAACAGGAAGATGTCAAAATCCCTTGGAAACTTCTTCACGGTCCGCGAGATCAGCGAAAAGTATGATTTGCAGGTACTGCGTTTCTTTATGCTGAACGCGCATTACAGAAGTCCGCTTAATTTCAGCGCAGAGCTGATGCAGTCCTCCAAGACAAGTCTTGAGCGAATTGTGACGGCAGCCGATAATCTGAAGCATCTCATCGGAACGGCTGCAAAAGAAAGCATGACAGAGAGCGAGACAGCGCATTACGACGCTTCCGAAATCTATGTAAAGAAGTTTGAAGAAGCTATGGACGATGATTTCAACACGGCGGACGCGATCTCTGCGATTTTTGAGCTGGTAAAATATCTGAATACCCATACAAGTGCAGAAAATTCAGAAGAATATCTCCGGAAATGCCTTGAAAGACTGAAAACACTCTGTGAAATTCTCGGTCTTGTGATAGAAAAGAAGGAGGAGCTTCTGGATTCAGACGTGGAGGCTTTGATTCTGGAGAGACAGCAGGCGAGAAAGGAAAGAAATTTTGCACGCGCAGATGAAATCCGTGCAGAGCTTCTGGAAAAGGGAATCATTCTTGAGGATACGCGCGAGGGCGTGAAGTGGAGAAGAGCATAGCATGGAAAAAGAAATGAATTTGATGGCGGAGATCAGAAAATGCTTTTCGATGGAAGAGGTGGATTTGCGGACCTATTCTCCGCTGGTGCTTGCTTATATAGGAGACGCCGTTTATGAGCTTGTGATCCGTTCGTTTCTTGTGGGGAAAGGAAATGCGCAGGCAGGAAGGCTTCATAAGAAGGCGAGCGCTCTGGTCAATGCAGGGGCGCAGTCAGCGGTGATAGAAAAGATTCGGGACTGTCTTACGGAGGAAGAGTTTCAGGTGTTTAAGCGCGGAAGAAACGCAAATTCTGCGACGATGGCAAAGCATGCGACGATGTCGGATTACCGCAGGGCGACAGGCTTTGAGGCACTGATGGGATATCTTTACCTGAATGGACAGACAGACAGGATACTGGAGCTTGTACGGCTCGGACTTGAGGAGGAAACATGCGGTACGAAGAATTGATGATAGAAGGAAGAAATGCGGTGCTGGAGGCGTTCCGCTCCGGGAAAACGATCGATAAGCTTTATGTTCTGGACGGCTGTCAGGACGGAAGCATCAATACGATCAAGAGAGAAGCCCGCAGACAGGATACCATTATTAATTATGTGACGAAGGAACGCCTGGATCAGCTTTCCACAACAGGCCGCCATCAGGGTGTAATTGCTTCAGCGGCGGCTTACTCCTATGCGACGGTGGAGGAGATACTGGATGCGGCAAGAGAAAAAGGAGAAGATCCTTTTCTGATTCTTCTTGATAATATTGAGGACCCGCATAATCTTGGAGCGATTATCCGTACTGCCAACCTGGCGGGAGCGCATGGAGTGATTATTCCGAAAAGAAGAGCGGCAGGACTGACGGCAGTCGTAGCCCGTGCCTCGGCGGGGGCTGTTAACTATACGCCGGTGGCGAAGGTGACCAATCTGACAGCTGTCATGAAGGAGCTGAAGAAACAGGGAATCTGGTTTGTATGCGCCGATATGGACGGAGAAAGCATGTACAGCCTGAATCTCACGGGACCGATAGGACTTGTAATAGGAAACGAGGGCGACGGCGTCAGCCGTCTTGTGCGCGAGGAGTGCGATTTTACTGCTTCGATTCCGATGAAGGGAAATATTGATTCGCTGAACGCTTCCGTTGCGGCAGGCGTTCTGGCTTACGAGATTGTAAGACAGAGAATTAAAGGATAGACAGGATGCATAAATTTGAACAACTTCCGGACGAAGAGCTTCTTACTCTTATCAGAGAGGGAGAGGCAGACTGTATGGATATCCTGATCGAACGTTACAAACGGCAGGTAAGAAATCAGGCGAGGGCGCTGTATCTTATCGGAGGCGACAGCGACGATCTGATTCAGGAAGGGATGCTGGGGCTTTTTAAAGCGATACGCGATTACAGTCCGGAAAAATCAGCGTCGTTTGAAGCCTTTGCCCGTCTGTGCATTTCCAGACAGCTTTACAGTGCGGTGCAGGCGGCAGGAAGAATGAAGCATGCGCCGCTGAATACTTATGTGGAGCTTTCCGAACAGCTGGAAAGACAGGAGGATCGCCCAAAGGGGAAAAGCCCGGAGGAACTTCTGATTGACAGGGAAAACACGCAGGGAATGCAGGAGCAGATCGAAAGGCTTTTAAGCCCTATGGAGCAGGAAATTTTGCGTTCCTACATCGAAGGAGAAAGCTATACGGAAATTGCAAAGCGTATGGGGAAAAAGGCGAAGTCAATCGATAATGCCCTTCAGAGGATTCGCAGAAAGCTTAAGAAAAATTTTATAGAATAAACGTCCACTTTTTGAAGGGGACATGCTATACTGAAGAAGGAAGGAGGGGATTTTTTGTCGAATTATTTTGAGAGCGTAACACCATATCTTTTGACAGGACTGGTCGTATATCTGATTTTTCGGGCTGTAATCTGGCTCTTATACTATAAAGGAGAAATGCGTGTTCCTGTGATTCACGAAGTAGGAATGCTTCTTCTGGGAGCGTGGTTTCTGATTTTGTTTTCCTCTTCGGTAACGCCGGCGCTCGGCTTTTCGATAAAGCCGTCTTTTCCGGGAACGGATTTGATTCCTGTAAAGGGAATGATTGATTTGGCATCCGAGAAGGGATTTTCTGCGGTACTCGGAGCCGCTGTGAAATATATTCCGATAGGTTTTCTTGTTCCGTTTTTGTTCCGGAGAGCGAGAAACTTTATAAGGATGCTTGCTATCGGAGGCGGAACGGCTCTGTTTATTGAGATATTCCAGCTTTTTCTGCCGTCCGCGGATACGCGTCTGGATGATGTGATTCTGGCGCTTCTTGGAACTTTTATCGGATATTTTCTTTTCTGCCTTCTCTGCCGTTATTACAGAGAGGCGGAACGGCTGGGAACGGTGAAGCGTTCTCGGCACAGAGGCGTTCCGGCGTTTGTCAGGCTGGAAATGTATCTTGTGGTACTCCTGATGATGGCTTCGGTTCTTGGACGGGGAACCCAGCTTGAGGTGGTCAGGGTAAAGGAGGCAAAAGCGGCTCAGGAAAAGCAGGAGGCTGCTGAAGAAGCTGCCAGAAAGGCGGCTGCGGAGGCTGAGGCGCAGAGACTGGCAGAGGAAGAAGCGAAGAAGCTTAAGATGGCGGAGACGATGCCGGAGCTTTCGCTGGAAGCCGGTTCAGCCTGTCTCTTTTCTCTGGAAGATAATCTGATTCTCTATGAGAAAAACAGTACGCAGCAGGCGGCGCCTGCCAGCACGGCAAAGCTTATGACGGCGCTTACCGTATTGAAGTACTGCAGTCCGGATGAGAAAATGACAGCAGGCGAGGAGATAGGACTTATCAGTGAAGGTGCGTCCTCGGCAAGTTTGAAGACAGGAACAACAGGAACGGTGGAGACATTTCTGGGCGCGATGCTGATTCCCTCAGGAAACGACGCTGCCTATGCTCTGGCAAATTATACGGGGCATAAGATACTGGGAAATGACGAGGCGTCGACAGCCGACGCGGTAGAAGCGTTTATGGGAGCCGTTTCCGATATGGGAACGGAGCTGAATCTTGAAAATTCCAGCTTCCAGACTCCGGACGGCGATAAGGCGGATAATCAGTATACTTCTGCCCAGGATATGGTACGGATAGCGAGAGCCTGTCTGGAAAACGAGACGATAGCGGAGCTTTGCGCGCAGAAGACGTGGAGAGGTCTTTTCGATAATCTCGATCTGACTTATAAGAATACAAATCTTTTGCTTCAGCCCTCCGACAAAAATTACTATGAAGCGGCGATTGGTCTGAAGACAGGAAGCTATAACGATGTGAAATGTCTTGTTGCCGCAGCCGATATCGGCGGCAGAAAATATATAGCTGTTGTGATGGACGACAGCGAAAGCGGACGTTATGCAGATACAAAAACACTGTTCGACTATGCTGCGGGAGAAAGCGGCGGCGATACAGAACCGTCTGAATAAAAAGAAAAAGATTTTTCGGACAGCCGGAAGAGGTCCGGAATATAAAAATCCGTGGAGAATCCCAAAGGAGACTCCACGGATTTTTTATGACGATTCGCCGTTCTTTTCCGATGCCGGACGCGGCTGGTAAGGATACAGTTCTTCATAGGCTTCACGTTCCGCCTCTGTGGAACCTCCTCGCGGAATCAGACCGGTACAGTCTGTGGCGGAGCAGGAAGCTCCCAGATAATCGTACCCTTCTATGACAGCCTCATTGGCTGTCTTGTTTGTTTTGCTCTGGTTTTTGGAAAATTTTTTATGATCAGCCAAGCAGAAAACCTCCTTTCAGAGCTAAGTATGCACAGCGTACACAGAAAAAACACAGGAATGCCACATATTTTACATAAAAGCTCCACAATTACAACACAGACCTTATTTATAATAATCTCATAAACAAAAAGAAATAAGAAAAACTTAGTAAGGAGGTAATAGATATGTGGAAAAAGGGAGCAAAATTTGTAGCGCTGGCGCTGACCTTCGGCGTACTGTCGAGCGCGGCATTTCAGGGAACAAATTATCTGTTTCAAAAAGGAGGCAGAACGGAGGATACATCGGGAGAGAAAGCGGCGCTGAATAAGGCAGATGCTGTCGGTATGGCTTCAGGCGGTTCTGGAGACGGACAGGGCGAAGTTTCCGATGTGTCGTCCATCGCAGAAGGGGCTATGCCGTCTCTGGTATCCATCACGAACAAGAGCGTTCAGGAAATGCAGACGCTTTTCGGGCAGAGTCAGAATTATGAAAGCACAAGCAGCGGAACGGGCATCATCATTGGGAAGACAGACACAGAGCTTCTGATTGTGACAAATAATCATGTAATAAGCGGAGCATCGGCGCTGAGCGCAGGTTTTATTGATCAGAGTGCGGCGCAGGCTGTTGTAAAAGGAACAGATGCCGATCACGATATCGCCGTAATCGCAGTGAACCTGAACGATATTTCCGAAGAGACAAAAGCGCAGATCCGCGTGATAGAGGTAGGAAGCTCTTCCGAGCTTCAGGTAGGACAGCAGGTAGTCGCTATCGGAAACGCCCTTGGTTATGGTCAGTCTGTGACGACAGGAATCGTAAGCGCGCTGAACAGGGATGTCACCATCGAGGGCATGACAAATTCCCTGATTCAGACTGATGCGGCAATCAATCCTGGTAACAGCGGCGGCGCTCTTCTGAATATGTCCGGCCAGCTTGTTGGAATTAATTCTGCCAAATTTTCCGATACGGCGGTAGAAGGCATGGGGTATGCGATTCCAGTTGACAACGTGGCAGATATCATGGAAAATCTGATGAACCGCACTGTCCGTACGGAAAAGGCAGAGGAAGAGGAAAGAGGCGTCCTGGGTATTACCGGTCAGGATGTGACGGCAGAGGTTTCGGAAGCCTACGGCATGCCGAAGGGCGTGTATATCGTATCGGTGGAAGAAGGAGCGACAGCTGAAAGGGCAGGACTGAAAAAGGGCGATATCATTACGAAATTTGACGGAACAAGTGTGACGGGAATTCAGGGGCTGAAAGAGACTCTGACATATTATAAGGCAGGAGAAGAGATTGAGATCACGTACAGCAGTGTTCAGGACGGACAGTATCAGGAGAAAACCGTAGTTGTGACGCTGGGAGAGAAGGAAGAAGAGTAAAAATTTGAATCCATAATTTAAAAAATCTCTGGTTAAATCAGAATCGTACCAGACCGTACCGGATTTCCCGACAAAAGAAAAAGTGGAAAACCCTTATAAATAAAGGTTTTCCACTTTTTCACGACAAGCTGCTGACGGGAATCGGACCCGTGACCTCCGCACTACCAATGCGACGCTCT
>CAUWNO010000083.1:0-9889 GCA_963559965.1 uncultured Lachnospiraceae bacterium
TGAGTTTCGTGGACTGCTGCAGTTGTCGAAGTGAGAAAACAGACAGAGCGGTGAGATGGTTCAGCTGAAGAACTGGCGCGCAGTAGCAGCAGAGCGTGTCCTGATTTTTCCGTTGGTTTACAGAATGATAAAGTCCTTTTTCGGCAGAAGAGAGCCGGGAAGGAGATAGCTTTCACCGCAGAAGATTCTTTTTCTGCGGTATTCTTATGCCCATTTTCAGCTTTGGCAAGAGGAAAAGGGAGTCCCGCTTCGTCTGTTTTCTCCATCAGAATATGGAGGAAAACGATCATGAAGAATATTTTCAGAATGAATTTCAACAGAAAAAATGCGGCAGAAAAGAAGAGCCGCGAAATGCTGGAGAGAGAGAACAGCATATGGAAGGAAATAGCATCGCTTGAAGAGACGGAAATTTATGAAACGCTGGATGCTTATCCGGACGGACTTGCTCCGAAACAGGTGGAGGAGTTTCGTGAGAAGTATGGAGAGAATGTAGTAACACGGGCAAAAGAAGATACCTGGCTGGGAAGACTTCGTCAGGCCTTTGTCAATCCTTTCACAATGATTCTTTCTGCCCTGGCGCTTGTATCCTTATTTACAGAAGTTGTCTGGGCAGAGGCAGGACAAAAAGATCCGTCGGCTGTTCTTGTGATTACAGTGATGGTTCTTATTTCGGGAATTCTGCGCCTCGTACAGGAGACAAAGAGCGGAAATGCAGCTGCCAGACTTTCCGAGATGCTTCGGACAACCGCATGTATTGAGCGTCTGGACAGCGGAAGACAGGAGATTCTCATGGAAGACATTGTGACGGGAGATATTGTCTATCTTGCGGCAGGCGATATGATTCCGGCAGATGTGCGCCTTCTTGAGACGAAGGATCTTTTTATAAGCCAGTCTTCTCTTACGGGTGAAAGCGAGCCTGTAGAGAAAACCGCAGAAAAAGATATGAGGGAGGTTTCTGTTCTGGAGAAAAGCTGTCTTGCATTTATGGGAAGCAACGTTGTAAGCGGAAGCGCGAAAGGAATTGTGATTGCCGTTGGAAACAGCACGCTTCTTGGCAGAATGGCACGTCAGCTTGATACAGGGCGTACAGAGACGTCCTTTGAAAAAGGTCTTAATTCTGTGACCTGGCTTCTGATACGGCTGATGCTCCTGATGGTTCCGGCTGTACTCCTGCTGAACGGGTTCGTAAAGGGTGACTGGCTGAATGCTGCGCTTTTTGCCATTTCGATTGCTATTGGTCTGACGCCGGAGATGCTGCCTGTTATCGTTACTACCTGTCTTGCCAGAGGAGCAGTGGCTATGAGCAGGCGGAGAGTGATTATGAAAGATCTCAATGCGATCCAGAATCTTGGTTCCATGGATCTTCTCTGCACAGATAAGACGGGAACGCTGACGCAGGATAAGATTGTTCTGGAATACCATCTGAATATTGACGGCGAGGAGGATGACAGAGTTCTCCGTCATGCCTTCCTGAACAGTTTTTATCAGACAGATCTCCGCAATCTGATTGATCATGCGATTATAGAGCGTACAAGAGAACTGGCAGAAACGAAAGAGTGCTTTGCAAGACTGGAAGAATCTTATACGAAGATAGATGAAATACCCTTTGATTTTGAACGGCGCCGTATGAGCGTCGTGGTTGCTGACGATACGGGGAAAACGCAGCTTATTACCAAGGGGGCTGTGGAGGAGATGCTGTCTGTCTGTAGCTTTGCAGAATATCATGGAGAGATTGTGCCTCTGAGCGGCGAGATGAAGGAAACGGTTCTCAAAGGAGCAGACGAGCTGAACCGCAGGGGAATGAGAGTTCTTGGGCTTGCCCATAAGACAGGACCGGTATGCGAGGGAGCTTTCTCGGCAAAAGATGAAAGAGATATGGTTCTGATAGGATATCTTGCTTTTCTCGATCTTCCGAAAGAAACGACGAAGGAAGCGCTTGCCGCGCTGGGACGAAGCGGCGTAGGAGTTAAGGTGCTGACGGGAGACAATGAAAAGGTGACGCAGTGCATCTGCGGTATGGTCGGAGTTGAAACAGAACATCTGCTTCTTGGAGAAGAGATTGAGCTTATGGACGACATGGAGCTTGCAGAGCGGGCAGAGAAGGTTTCTGTCTTTGCAAAGCTTTCGCCGGAACAGAAGGCAAGGGTGGTAACAGCTCTCAGGGAAAACGGGCACAGCGTCGGCTATATGGGAGACGGAATCAATGACAGCGCCGCGCTTAAGGCGGCAGATGTGGGAATCTCTGTGGATAACGCCGTCGATATTGCGAAGGAATGTGCACAGGTGATTCTTCTGGAAAAGGATCTTCTTGTTCTGGAACAGGGGATTTTGGAGGGACGAAAGACATACGCCAATATGATGAAGTATATCAAGCTGACGGCTTCTTCTAATTTTGGAAATATGTTTTCCGTGCTGGCAGCGTCGTTGTTCCTTCCGTTTCTTCCGATGGAAGCGATACAGATCCTTCTTTTGAATCTTGTATATGACATATCCTGCGCAGCGATTCCCTGGGATCGGGTAGATGAAGAATTTCTTGAAAAACCATGCAGATGGAACGCAGATTCTATAGCGCGCTTTATGTTCCGGCTTGGTCCGGTAAGCTCTGTATTTGACATTCTTACATACCTGTTGATGTATTTTGTGATTTGTCCGTCTGTGCTTGGAGGAAGTTACACGACGCTGGATGCGGCAGGCAGACAGACGTTTATGGCGCTTTTCCAGACCGGCTGGTTTCTGGAGTCCATGTGGAGCCAGACGCTGGTGATTCATCTGATTCGCACGCGCCGTCTGCCCTTTGTGCGGAGCCGGGCGTCTTTGGGAGTAACTTTTTCCGGAGCTATGGCAATCGGCGCTCTGACGCTTGTTCCCTTCCTTCCATGGGCAAAAGGGCTGGGGCTGATGCCTTTGCCGACAGTATATTTCCCGTGGGTATTCCTTCTTATCGCCGGATATATGGCATCCATGACGGCGGCAAAATATTTCTATATAAGAAAGTATGGAGAGCTTTTGTAAAGGAATTGACATTCGCTGAGCCGGGGCTGTATGATCAGAAAAAGAAAAAGAGCCTTGCAGTTGGGAATGCTGCCGGGAAGCGGGAGGTGCAAGGTGACGGAGAAGCTGAAGGTTCGCCATACAGGAAATGCGGGAGTACTGTTATATATAGAAGGAAAGGCACTGGGAATTGACGCGCTCTGCCATGATCCGGAAGGAATCTACCGCAGCACGTCGGAGGAGGAAAAAGAGGAAATTCTTCGGGAGATCGAAGAAAGAAGGCTGGAAGCTCTTGTGTTTACCCATGAGCACAGAGATCATTTCTGGCTGGAAGCCGTCTTGGAAGCACTGGAGAGAAATCCGCGTCTGCTGATTATATCAGGAAGGGAAGTCTGCAGAAAAATCAGGGAACGGGCGAAGGAGGCGGTTTTGTATGAGATTGTTCCTGAAGAAAAGAAGACGGTCCGTATCCGTTTTCCGCGGGAGGATACAGAGCTTTGTTTTTTCAACAGTCCTCATATGGGAGAGGCATATCAGGAGATTCAGAATCTTGCCTGTCTTGCAGAGATCAAAGGAAGAAGACTTTTTATTCCGGGCGATGCAAGACCGGATGGAGAGCTTTTCAGGCGTGCGGCAGACTGGTCGGCGGAAATAGACTGCCTTGTTGCCCCGTTTCCCCTCATAGGTCTTCCGTCTGCAAGAAAGGAGCTTTCCGCAGCTCTCAGAATCCGGCAGATTATGGCGCTCCATCTTCCGCTTCCAGAGCGCGATCCCCAGGACTGGGTTGGAAGCGCGCGGCGCGTCTGCAATCAGACACAGGACGGTCTTCCCAATCCTCTGTTTGCTTTTGGCGGGGGAACAGAGCTGCTGCTGTAGAAATACTGGGCAGAAAAAGAAGAGACAGGGCGCAAATTTGAAAAGATATGGAAAAGCCGGTGAAAAACCCCTTGACACAGGGGTTTTTCGTTATTATAATACTATCGTATGCGCAGATATACAGAGTATTTGCGTGTAAATAACGTCGATAACCGACATAGCAGCCTGACAGGGCCGGCAACATGCCTGCCACTTATTACAGGAGGTGAAAGGAATGCCAACATTCAACCAGTTAGTAAGAAAAGGACGCCAGACATCTGTAAAGAAGTCTACAGCTCCCGCCCTTCAGAAAGGATTTAACTCTCTGAAGAAGAAAGCGACAGATACATCCGCACCGCAGAAGCGCGGCGTTTGTACAGCAGTTAAGACAGCTACCCCGAAGAAGCCGAACTCTGCTCTTCGTAAGATCGCCAGAGTACGTCTTTCCAACGGAATCGAGGTAACAAGCTATATCCCCGGAGAGGGACACAACCTTCAGGAGCATAGCGTTGTTATGATCCGCGGCGGAAGAGTAAAGGACCTGCCCGGTACCAGATACCACATTATCCGTGGAACACTGGATACTGCAGGAGTTGCAAAGAGAAGACAGGCACGTTCCAAGTACGGCGCAAAGAGACCGAAAGACGCTAAGAAATAAGCAGCATAAGCTGACAGGAACGTTTCTGCAGCAGGTAACACGCTGCGGTCGGAATAAAACCGCAGTAACAGAACTATTAGTTGGATAGACAAAAACGTCTATATGCCGGAAAGAAATATCGTCCCTTAGGCTGCGGGTCGTATATAGAAAGCCGTGCGCAACACAAGTAGAAAGACACATGTGAGTACCTGGGAACTAAGAGTGAATTTTATTGAATCTGCAGTTCAATAAGCACGTATTAAGGAGGGAAGTATTGTGGCACGTAAAGGACATACTCAGAAAAGAGATGTATTAGCAGATCCGCTGTACAACAATAAGGTAGTCACCAAGCTTATCAACAACATCATGCTGGATGGTAAGAAGGGCGTGGCTCAGAAGATTGTATACGGAGCATTTGCAAAGGTAGAGGCTAAGACAGAAAAGCCGGCTCTGGAAGTATTCGAGGAGGCTATGAACAACATCATGCCGCTTCTGGAGGTAAAGGCAAGACGTGTCGGCGGAGCGACCTATCAGGTTCCGATCGAGGTTCGTCCCGATCGCCGTCAGGCTCTTGCACTTCGTTGGCTGACCATGTTCTCCCGCAAGCGCGGTGAGAAGACCATGGAGGATCGTCTTGCAAATGAGATTATGGATGCAGCAAACAACACAGGCGCATCTGTAAAGAGAAAAGAAGACATGCACAAGATGGCAGAGGCAAACAAGGCATTTGCACATTACAGATTCTAAACTGGAAACCGAGAGCTTCAGGCTGCGCCTTACGGCGGGTCTGGCTCGGGTCCGGAGCGTATGCGCCGTAAGGCGCACCGCCCGGATTTGTTTCGATTAATAATGAGGAGGAAAATCCCGTGGCTGGAAGAGAATATCCATTGGAGAGAACCAGAAACATCGGTATCATGGCTCACATCGACGCAGGTAAGACCACGACAACAGAGCGTATTCTTTACTACACCGGCGTTAACTATAAGATCGGCGACACGCACGAGGGAACTGCAACCATGGACTGGATGGAGCAGGAGCAGGAGCGTGGTATTACGATCACTTCCGCTGCAACAACCTGTCACTGGACTCTGCAGGAGAACTGCAAGCCGAAGGCAGGGGCTCTGGAGCATCGTATCAATATCATCGATACTCCGGGTCACGTTGACTTTACCGTTGAGGTAGAGCGTTCCCTTCGTGTACTGGACGGCGCTGTAGGCGTGTTCTGTGCAAAGGGCGGAGTAGAGCCGCAGTCTGAGAACGTATGGCGTCAGGCTGATACCTACAACGTACCGAGAATGGCATTCATCAATAAGATGGACATTTTAGGTGCAAACTTCTACGGAGCAGTAGAACAGATTAAGACAAGACTGGGTAAGAATGCTATCTGCATTCAGCTGCCCATCGGAAAAGAAGATGAGTTCAAGGGAATTATCGACCTGTTTGAGATGAAAGCATACATCTACAACGATGATAAGGGCGATGATATCTCTGTAATCGATATTCCGGATGATATGAAGGACGACGCAGAGCTTTACCATACAGAGCTGGTTGAGAAGATCTGTGAGCTTGACGACGACCTGATGATGGAGTATCTGGAGGGCGAGGAGCCGTCCACAGAAGCACTGAAGGCAGTTCTGAGAAAGGCTACCTGCGAGTGCGCTGCAGTTCCGGTTTGCTGCGGTACTGCATACAGAAACAAAGGTGTTCAGAAGCTTCTGGATGCAATCATTGAGTTCATGCCGTCTCCTGTCGACGTACCGGCAATCAAGGGCGTAGATATGGATGGAAATGAAGTAGAGAGACATTCCTCTGACGAGGAGCCGTTCTCCGCTCTTGCATTCAAGATTATGACAGACCCGTTCGTAGGAAAGCTTGCTTTCTTCCGTGTTTACTCCGGAACAATGAATTCCGGTTCCTACGTTCTGAACTCCACAAAGGGAAAGAAAGAGCGTGTAGGACGTATTCTTCAGATGCATGCAAACAAGAGAGCAGAGCTGGATAAGGTATATTCCGGAGACATCGCTGCAGCCGTAGGCTTCAAGGTGACAAGTACAGGAGATACCATCTGCGATGAGCAGCATCCGGTTATTCTCGAGTCTATGGAGTTCCCGGAGCCGGTTATCGAGCTGGCTATCGAGCCGAAGACCAAAGCTGGTCAGGGCAAGATGGGAGAGGCTCTTGCGAAGCTGGCAGAGGAGGACCCGACATTCCGTGCTCATACAGACCACGAGACAGGTCAGACAATCATCGCCGGAATGGGAGAGCTTCATCTGGAGATTATCGTAGACCGTCTGCTGCGTGAGTTCAAGGTAGAGGCAAATGTAGGTGCACCGCAGGTTGCTTACAAGGAGACCTTTACAAAGGCTGTAGACGTAGACAGCAAGTATGCGAAGCAGTCCGGTGGACGTGGACAGTACGGACACTGTAAGGTTCACTTCGAGCCGATGGATGCCAACGGAGAAGAGCTGTTCAAGTTCGATTCTCAGGTTGTCGGCGGAGCTATTCCGAAGGAATACATTCCGGCAGTCGGAGAGGGTATCGAAGAGGCAGCACAGTCCGGTATTCTGGGAGGCTTCCCGGTACTCGGCGTTCACGCTACAGTATACGACGGATCTTACCATGAGGTAGATTCCAGTGAGATGGCGTTCCATATCGCTGGTTCCATGGCATTCAAAGAGGCGATGCAGAAGGGAAATCCCGTACTGCTTGAGCCGATCATGAAGGTTGAGGTAACGACGCCTGAGGATTACATGGGAGACGTTATCGGCGATATCAACAGCCGCCGCGGACGTATCGAGGGTATGGACGATATCGGAGGAGGAAAGATGATTCGCGGATATGTACCGCTTGCCGAGATGTTCGGATACTCTACCGACCTTCGTTCCAAGACTCAGGGACGTGGTAACTACTCCATGTTCTTTGAGAAATACGAGCAGGTTCCGAAGAATATTCAGGAAAAGGTGCTCGCAGCAAAGAAATAAGGGTTTTAAGCTAAATTGTGCTTGAAAAATAAGGCGCTTTGAAATATAATCAAAGATAGCCAAGTATGAACCAAAACAGAAAACAAATTAGCCCCAGAGGGTAAGATTTAAGGAGGACAATCAAAATGGCTAAAGCTAAATTTGAGAGAAGTAAACCGCATTGTAATATCGGTACCATCGGTCACGTAGACCATGGTAAAACCACTCTGACAGCAGCAATCACAAAGGTTCTGTCTGAGCGTGTTGCTGGTAACACAGCTACCGATTTCGAGAACATCGACAAGGCTCCCGAAGAGAGAGAGCGTGGAATTACAATTTCTACTTCTCACGTTGAGTATGAGACAGCAAACAGACACTACGCACACGTTGACTGCCCGGGCCATGCTGACTATGTAAAGAACATGATCACCGGAGCTGCTCAGATGGACGGAGCTATCCTGGTAGTAGCTGCTACTGACGGAGTTATGGCTCAGACTAAGGAGCATATCCTTCTGTCCCGTCAGGTAGGCGTTCCCTACATCGTTGTATTCATGAACAAGTGTGACATGGTTGACGACGAGGAGCTTCTTGAGCTGGTAGACATGGAGATCCGTGAGCTGCTGAACGAGTACGAGTTCCCGGGAGATGACACACCGATCATCCAGGGTTCTGCTCTGAAGGCTCTTGAGGATCCGATGGGACCCTGGGGAGACAAGGTTATGGAGCTGATGGCTGCAGTTGACGAGTGGATCCCGGATCCGAAGCGTGCAACAGATCAGCCGTTCCTGATGCCGGTTGAGGACGTATTCACAATCACAGGCCGTGGTACAGTTGCTACAGGTCGTGTAGAGCGTGGTATTCTTCATCTGAACGACGAAGTTGAAATCGTTGGTATCAAGGAAGAAACTCGTAAGACTGTTGTAACAGGTATCGAGATGTTCCGTAAGCTTCTGGATGAGGCTCAGGCTGGAGACAACATCGGAGCTCTGCTTCGTGGTGTTCAGAGAACTGAGATCGAAAGAGGTCAGGTTATCGTTAAGCCGGGTACTATCACATGCCACACAAAGTTTACCGCTCAGGTATACGTTCTGACAAAGGACGAGGGTGGTCGTCATACACCGTTCTTCAACAACTACAGACCGCAGTTCTACTTCAGAACAACTGACGTTACAGGTGTCTGCAATCTTCCGGAAGGAACAGAGATGTGCATGCCTGGTGACAACGTAGAGATGACGATCGAGCTGATTCACCCGATCGCTATGGAGCAGGGTCTTACATTCGCTATCCGTGAAGGTGGACGTACTGTAGGTTCAGGCCGTGTTGCTTCTATTATCGAGTAATTACGCGAAAGTAATAAGATAAGCGCCGGATAGGCGATAGAAAAACAGCCCTTTGTGCAAGTACAAAGGGCTGTTTTTTATTGACTATGCGCGTGTTTAACGAAGTAACTATTGCAGACGGGTTCCGGTATGCTATAATATGGACAAAGTTCAGCAGTATTTTTGTGTTTTTATCCGCAAACCGGATTTCGATTTGGAGGAAGATGAACCATGCGACTAAAGAATATTTTGATTGTTGTTAAAGATATTGAGAAATCGAAACAATTTTATCACGACCTCTTTGGTCTCGATACGGTGCTTTCTACTGAGGGCAAGATGATTCTGACAGAAGGACTTGTACTTCAGGATGAAAAAGTCTGGAGAGAGTTTTTAGGAAAAGATATTGTTCCGGAGAGCAATTCCTGCGAGCTTTATTTTGAAGAACAGGACATAGAAGCATTTGTTGAAAAATTGGAACGGTTATATCCTTCCATTCAATACGTCAACCGGCTTATGAGGCAGAGCTGGGGGCAGAAGATAGTTCGTTTTTATGATTTGGACGGCAACCTGATTGAAGTTGGAACGAGGACGTAAGATGAGAAAAAGAATTTATTTGCTTACATGGATAGTAATAGCCGGGCTTTGCGCTGGCTGCGGAGAAACAGAAAGTAAACCGGTAGATGCAGTGACAGAAAATATATCTTCCCAAACAGAGGAAGAAGTGGAAGCGATTTCTGAAGATACCTCTGAAAATACTGAAAATGAAGAAAACCAGTCAAACGAATGGAACGATAGGATAGAAATAGATTTCACATATGATTATTCGGAGGATATTAAGAAGGATGTCGAGTATATAGCGGCAGATTCCTCCTCACTTCAGGAGGAGCTGGAGAATATAGAAAAGATTATTCAAAAGTATACTCCGGTGGCAGAGGCGGCGCAGGCGCAGGGAGAAATGAATACAGCGTCCGGATGGTTTTTTGTAATATGGGATACGGAATTAAATAATCTCTGGGAGCGTTTCAGTCAGTCTGCAGATCCGCAGACAAAAGAAAGAGTTCTTTCAGAACAGAGAAACTGGATAGCTATGAAGGAAGAAGCGGTGTCGATCTGCCTTGGTCCGAGGG